>CBDTZE010000348.1:0-2998 GCA_965364815.1 uncultured Nitriliruptoria bacterium
TGTCGCAGAACGCCGGAAGTGTCGGGCTCGTCGGCTTGGTCTCGCTGCTGCTGACGGGCCTGAAGGTCGTGAACAGCGCGAGTGTCGCCACGCTGCACGTCTTCCACATCGAGGCCGAACTCACCGGCGTGATGCGCAAGGTGCGCCAGGTCGGCGTGCTGGTCCTGCTGGGCCTGGCGGCCATCGCTGGTGTCGCCGCGACCGGTCTCGTCGGTGCTGCCGCCAATCTTGCGACGGACCAGGTCGGCGGGTTCGCGGGTTCGGCAGACGTCGACCGGGCGCTGCAGTTCTTCGCCACCGCTGCAGGGCTGCTCGGGTCGATCGCGGCGGACATGCTGCTCTTCATCGGGTCCTACAAGCTGCTGACCTGGGGCAAGGGCCCCCGCCTGCGTGAGGTCTGGCCCGGCGCCTTGGTCGCGTCACTCGGCTGGACGTTCCTGAAGGTCTTCGGCGCCACCTACGTGTCCAACCAGATCGCGAAGACCAACGAGTTGATCGGCGCCTTCGGTGGTGTCGTTGGCCTGTTGTTGCTGCTCTACCTGGCGGGGCGCGTCTACCTGTACGGGGCGGAGTTCACGGCGCTGGTTCGTGACCCGGGTCCGGACCTGGCTCGTCGCTTCGGCCACATCCGTTGGGAGGGCGAGGACGCGGACGTCATCGGCCCGGTCTTTGCAGCACGCAAGGCCGCCTCGTCGGCCGACCTGATCGGCGCCGGTTCGCTTGCTCGTCCGCTGCCGGATGCGCCCGTCGCGCCGGGCTTCCCCCTTGCCGCAGGTGCCGAGAGCACGGACACCGTTGCGCCCACGGCGCCTGGCGTCGGTGCCGAACGAATCCGCGCCCCGCGCCATGACGAGCCCTCGGGCGTGGCATCGGCCAGGACGCAGACGCGCATCAGGGAGCTCGACGAACTTCGACGCGCCAGGCAGGGCACGGGCAAGGGTGGCCCCACCGGCCTCGGTGGCACGCCCGGCGAGGCCTTGCGTGGGGTCGACAGCGGAAGGACAGCCGACGGTGGTCCGGATGTTCGCGGGGCGGCAGCCGTCGCCATCGCGGTCGGTGCGGTCGGGGCGTTGGTCGCCAAGGCACGCCCCTGGAAGGACGCCTGATGGCCAGTGAACGCGACGCGGTCGAGGAAGCCACCGACGTCATCGACCTCGGCAGCGGTCGTTTCGACACCCTGCGGCGGCGGGTGCTTGGCCTCGGGGTCCGCGCTGCGGTGCGGCCGTTCCTGAACGGTCGGACGCCACTGGCCGTGCGTCGGCGCGTGCTGTCCAAGCAGGGGCACATCGCGCAGCCCGTGCCGGATGAGGTGACGGTCGACGTGGTCGAGCTCGGTGGCCGGCCGGCCTGGCGGTTCACGCCCGAGGGCGTGACACCGGGGCGCAGCGTCCTGTACTGCCACGGTGGCGGTTACAACTACGGGGACATCGGCACGCACGGCGGTGCCGTGGCGACGTTGGCCTCCAGCCTCGCCGCAACGATCTGGATGCCGGACTACCGCCTGCGCCCGGAGTCGCCGGCGACCGCCCCGCTCGAGGATCTCCTCGCGGTCTGGCGCGACTTCGTTGAGGGTCACGACCCGGGACGGACGCTGCTCGCCGGCGACTCGGCCGGGGCGCACCTGGCGCTGTCCCTCGCGTGTGAACTCCGGGATGCGGGCCTGCCCCAACCGCGCTGCCTCGCTCTGCTGTCGCCGTGGGTGGATGCGGACCCGGCTCGGGTGGCCTACCGCCCACAGGACGCGATCCTCACACGCAAGCTCATGGCTGGTGACGCCGAAGTCTGGCTCGGCGATGGCGATCACAAGGACCCGTTGTACTCGCCGATCCACCGCGACTTCACTGGCCTGCCGCCGACCCTCGTCCAGTGGGGGCAGCACGAGGCGCTGCATCTCGACGCCGAACGCCTTGTCGGCAAGTTGCTGGCGGCGGACGTCGACGTCACGGCGGAGGCCTACGTGGGGCTGTGGCACGACGCGTTCCTGCAGGTGCCACTGCTGCTCGAGGCGCCGCGCTGGCTGGCTCGCACGGCGGTCTGGGCCGCCCAGCGACTGCGTGCAACGGGGCAGACGGCCTGACCCCGTGACCGGCCGGGGCGTAGTCTCGGAACCCACCGACTGACGAGTCAGCATGTCCGGCGACCCCCGCCTCCGCCTGCGCCGCCTGCGTCGCACGGCCGCCCTGCGCGAGGCCCACACCGAGGTGCGACTGCACCCCTCGAACTTCGTGCTGCCGCTCTTCGTCAAGCCGTCGCTGACCGAACGTGAGCCGATCGGTTCGATGCCGGGAGTCTTCCAGCACTCGTTGTCGTCCGTCGTCGAGATCGCCAAGGAGGCGTCGACGCTGGGTGTCCGATCCTTCCTCCTGTTCGGGATCCCCGACACCAAGGACGCCATCGGGTCGTCGGGCTGGGACCCGGCCGGCCCCGTCCCCGCTGCCACCCGCGCCATTCGTGACGCGCTGGGCGACGACGTCGTGCTCTGGGCCGACGTGTGTTCCTGCGAGTACACCGACCACGGGCACTGCGGTCCGTTGACGGACGACGGTCACGTGATCAACGCGGAGGCGGTCGCCGGCTACGTCCGCGAGTCGCTGGTCTACGCCGAGGCCGGCTGCGACATCATCGCGCCCAGCGGGATGATGGACGGCCAGGTCGGGGCGATCCGTGACGGCCTCGACGACGCCGGTCGCGATGACGTCGCCATCGTCGCGTATGCGGCCAAGTACGCCTCGGCCTTCTACGGCCCGTTCCGCGAGGCAGCGGAGTCCGGCATGTCCTTCGGTGATCGTCGCGCCTACCAGATGCAGCCCGGCAACCGCCGTGAGGCGATGCTGGAGGTCGAGGCAGACATCGACGAGGGCGCCGACGTCATCATGGTCAAGCCCGCGCTGCCCTACCTCGACATCGTCGCGGACGTGGCCGCGAACTTCGACGTCCCCGTCGCGGCGTATCACGTGTCCGGCGAGTACGCGATGGTCAAGGCAGCGGGGGAGCGGGG
>CBDTZE010000349.1:0-2983 GCA_965364815.1 uncultured Nitriliruptoria bacterium
AGCTGGCCGATGCCTTCGAGGCGGGGCACCGACTGGTCGTCGTGCAGGACACCGGCGACCTGCTGCACGTGCCGGCTCACGTCGCGGCCATCGCGGCGAAGGCCGTCGATCGGGCGGCTGCGGCGTTCGGGGCGTTGGGGCAGGTTTCGGACGAGGCCATCACCGCGTTCTACGAGGCGTTCGCTGCTCGACTGGAAGCGGACGAGTCGTTCGCGGCCATCGCAGCCGCCAATGCTGCAGACGTCGAACGTGCCCGTGGCCGCGGTCGGTCGACCACGCGCCTGGAGCTGACGGCGACGATGCGGGCCGACATGGTCTCGGGTCTGCGGACATGGCGCGACGCCGACGGAGGCCGAGGCGCAGTGCTCGACTCGATCGCGCACGACGGCTGGACGTTGGACCAGGTGCGGTCCGGGCTGGGTGTCGTGGCCTTCGTGTTCGAAGGGCGGCCGAACGTCTTCGCGGACGCGACCGGTGTCCTGCGGTCGGGCAACACGGTCGTGTTCCGGATCGGCTCCGATGCGTTGGGGACGGCGGAGGCCATCGTCAAGCATGCGCTGGACCCGGCACTTGCTGCGGCGGGTCTGCCGGACGGGGCGGTTGCGTTGGTCGCCTCGCCCAGCCGGGCGGCGGGACATGCGCTGTTCTCCGATCAGCGACTGGGCCTGGCGGTTGCGCGAGGTTCGGGCGCTGCGGTCGCTCAGCTCGGGGCCGTGGCCCGGCAGGCCGGCGTTCCGGTGTCCCTGCACGGAACGGGCGGGGCATGGATCGTCGCCGATGAGACGGCCGATGCCGACCGCTTCCGTGCCGTGGTCCGCCACTCGCTGGACCGCAAGGTCTGCAACACGCTGAACACCGTCTGCATCCCGTCGTCATCAGCCGAGCGGCTGGTGCCGGTGCTGCTGGAGGCCATGGACGAGGCTGCAGCGTCCCGGGATGCCAACGCCAAGCTGCACATGACGTCAGCTGCCCAGGGCTTCGTGCCGGACGAGTGGCTGGCCGAGGTCCCGATCAACCGGGCCGAGGGCGACGTCATGGAGGCCAAGGCCTCACCGATCGCCGACGACCAGTTGGGCCGCGAGTGGGAGTGGGAGGGCTCGCCCGAGGTGACGCTGCACGTGGTCGAGACGGTTGCTGACGCGGTCGCGGCGTTCAACGGCCAGGCGCCCCGCTTCGTCGCGTCGATGGTTTCTGAAGACGCGGCTGCGCACGACGAGTTCTTCGCCGCGATCGACGCCCCGTTCGTGGGTGACGGCTTCACCCGCTGGGTGGATGGGCAGTACGCCCTCGACAAGCCAGAGCTTGGGCTGTCCAACTGGCAGTTCGGACGACTCTTCGGGCGGGGCGGGATCCTGTCGGGCGACTCGGTCTACACCGTCCGTTTCCGGATGCGCCAGGCCGACGCGGGGGTCCACCGATGAGGCGCTCCCTGGCGCTGCTCGCCGCAGGGGCGCTTGCGCTCGGGGCGTGCAGCGGCGGCGACGACGTGATCGTCACGAGCTCGCCGACCGCCTCGTCCTCCAACGTGGAGACCGGCGGCCTCGACGCGGATCCCTCGCCGGCGCCATCCGGTTCGCCCTCGGCCAGTCCGTCTCCGTCGTCGACGCCCGAACCGTCGACCTCGCCGACCGAGGTCGACGAGCCGGCAGACGAAGAGCTCTCCGAAGCACAGCGACTCGACCGGATCAGTCCGTCAGAGGCAGCCATCGGTCTGGTCGTGGTCGACCCGCTCACTGGTGCCGTCAGCTGGTTCGACGGTTTCGGGTTCGCCACCTTCGATGTCGACGCCGCGCTGGACGCCACCTCCTGGGCCATGGACGGGGCGGGTGGCCTGCTCCTGCAGTCCTCGAGCCGCGCCATCTGGCACCTGCCCGAGCCCAGCGACGAGCCTGAGCTGCTCATGAGCGGCCCCGGCGAGGACTGGATGATCAACCAGAACCTCGTGGGTGGTGGCCTCATCGACGGCCGACCGCACGCGTTCGTCGAGTCCGGCACGGTCGACCAGCCCGAGACCACGTCGTCCGACCTTGTCTCGGTGGACATCGCCACGGGCGAGGTCGAACTCGTCGAGCCGACCGTGACCGGCTGGGAGTCGGCGATCGGCGACGCGTCCCTCGTCGGCGTGCATCTCCTCATGACGTACTACGCGGAGAGCTTCGGGGGCGTCACGTGGCAGAACCAGCGCACCGGGGCGCAGCGACTCCTGGGCGAGGGCGAACTCATCGAGATCCACAGCACCCTGGACCCCGCGCCCCGGGGCGTCCCGAACGCCTACATGCTGATGGAGGAGGACGACTTCTCTGGCTGGACGCTCGTCACACGCGCCCTCGAGGGCGACGCCTTCGACGTCAGCCACCTCCCCGATCACCCACAGCGGTATCGCGACGTCGCCGTCTTCGACGAGTTCGTGCTGGCGAGCGGCGACGAACTCACCCTGGTGAGGACCGACAGCTTCTCGCCCTGGCGCGTCCTCGACGTCAGCCTGTCCGGCTACGTCGTCCTCGCGCCGGGCCTCCCCCTGGGCTGAGGCGAGCCATCAACCGATGCTCCGAGGCGCCCCGCGTCGACGCCCAACAGCCTCGGAGTCAGGCGCCCCGACGGATCAGGTCGGCGAGGATCTCGGCCTGGTACTCGACGGCGAGCGACAGGTGGCCGTGGCCGTCGACGAGGTGTGCCTCGGCGGTCGGGACATTGGCCGCGAGCCAGGCGCCGTGGGCCCGCGGGACCATGAGGTCGAGGTCACCCTGCCAGATGGTGACGGGCACCTTGATCTGCGAGACGTCGAAGCCCCACGGCTTGGCGAAGGCGAGGTCGTCGTCGACCCAACCGTCGAAGCCATGGGCCAGGGCGCGTCGTGTGGCTTCGGCCATGCTTGCGGCGCGCTCGCCGGTCAGGACGGCCCGGTCGACGTCGGGCAGCAGGCCAGCGCCAAGCGCCTTGGTGATGTCCTCGCCGGTCACCTGGCGGAACGGCTCGCCGTGCT
>CBDTZE010000350.1:0-2967 GCA_965364815.1 uncultured Nitriliruptoria bacterium
GCGCGGCGATCAACCCCTCGACTTCCCGTACCGCCCGATCGAGGTCGTCGTTCACCACGACGTGGTCGAAGGCGATGCGCTGGTTCATCTCGTCGCGCGCGGCGGCGAGGCGCCGGGAAACCGTGGCCTCGTCCTCCGTGGCGCGCTCCCGCAGACGGCGTTCGAGTTCGTCCACGTCCGGGGGCATCACGAACAGCAGCAGGGCATCTGGCGCCGCTTGCCGCACCTGCATCGCACCCTGGACCTCGATCTCGAGGATGACGACCCGGCCCTGGGCCACGTCCTCGGAGACAGGTCCACGGGGCGTTCCGTAGCCGTTGGAGGCATAGGTCGCGAACTCCAGCAGATCCTCACCGGCGACCATCTCCTGGAACTGTTCCTCGTCGATGAAGTGGTAGTCGACACCGTCTTCCTCACCCGGACGCGGCCGGCGAGTCGTGACAGAGGTGGAGACCACCGTGTCGTCGAGGTCCGCAAGCAGGCGGCGCACGATGGTGCCCTTGCCGACCCCGCTCGGCCCGGCGAGGACGACCAGGAGTCCGGGCGTGTCCGCGGTCATGCCTCGCCCCCGTCGCCCAGACCGAACGCGGCCAGCAGGGCCTCGCGCTGACGGTCACCAAGCCCCTTGAGCCGGCGGGTCGGGGCGATCCCCAACCGATCCATGAGGCGCCGGGCCTTGACCTTGCCGTAGGCCGGCATGGCCTCGAGGACCTCCTGCACCCGCATCTTGGCAAGCGCTTCGACATCACCCGAACGGGCCAGCAACTCATCGAGGCGAACCTCGCCGCTCTTGAGCATCTGCTTGAGCTCGGCCCGCATCTGGCGCGCGGCCTTCGCCATGGCGAGCGCCTCGTCACGGCGCTCGGGGTCCAGTGCTGGCAGGGCCATCGGGCATCCGGGGTCGTCAGGTGGGAGCGCCACCCTACAACCGGGCGACCGGGGCCTGTCGCCCTCCTGCCTACGCTCGCGCCACCTCGCGAGTTGGAGACCGCCGTGGACCGCACCGCCGATCTTGTCGACCTGATGCTGGACGCCGGTGTCCTGACGTTCGGTGACTTCACCACCAAGTCGGGCCGTCAGACGCCCTTCTTCGTCAACGCCGGCCGCTACCGCACCGGGGCGCACCTCGACCGCCTCGGCTCGCTGTATGCCGACCAGGTCGTCGCCACGTTCGGTCGCGACGTCGACGTCCTCTTCGGGCCGGCCTACAAGGGCATCCCGCTGGTCGCGACGACCGCCATCGCGTTGCAGCGCGAGCACGACCTCGACGTCGGCTGGTGCTTCAACCGCAAGGAGGCCAAGGACCACGGCGAGGGCGGGGTGCTCGTGGGCCACGAACTCGCCGACGGCGACCGGGTCGTCATCATCGAGGACGTCACCACCGCCGGCACGTCCATCCGTGAGACCATGCCAATTCTGAGGCACGCCGCCGACGTCATCGTCGCTGGCCTGGTCGTCTCCGTGGATCGCCTGGAACGCCACTCCCGCCCCGACGCCACGGCGCTCGAGGAGGTCGGCGAGGAGTTCGGCTTCACGACCACGGCCATCAGCGACATCGACCGCATCGTCACGCACCTGCAGGAGCAGGGCGGCGTGTTGTCCGACGACGACGTCGCACGCATCGCCGCCTACCGAGCCGAGTGGGGCGTCAGCCGCGGCTGATCTCGGCGCAGATGGCACGGGCGGCCTCGACCGGGTCCGTCGCGCGAGTGATGGGCCGGCCGACCACCAGGTGCGTCGCTCCCCCGGCCATGGCCTCGGCCGGCGTCGCCGCACGGGCCTGGTCGTCCTTGGACGAACCGGCCGGTCGGATGCCCGGTGTCACCAGCGTCACGTCGTCACCGACGGTTGCGCGGACGGCCGACAGGTCAGGAGCCGCACACACGAGGCCCGGCGCACCTGCGGCGACGGCCATCTTCGCCAATGCGGGGACTTGCTCCGCGGAACCCGGGAGGTTCACGGCAGCGAGGTCGCCCTCGGTCATCGACGTCAGGACCGTGACGGCGAGGATCATCGGTGTGGGCCCGCCCTGGCCACGGGAACCCTCGGCGAGTCCTTCGACCGCGGCCGCGACCATGGCCGGTCCGCCCAGTGCGTGGACCGTCAACATCGACACGCCCAGGCGCCCCAGCTGCCGAGCAGCCCGTCCGACCGTGGTCGGGATGTCGTGCAGCTTGAGGTCGAGGAAGACCGGGCCGTACTCGGAGATGCGTGTCACGGCCTCCGGCCCGTGGGCACCAAAGAGTTCCAGGCCGACCTTGAAGTGGCCGACCTCGCCTCGCAGGTTGCGGGCCAGGTTGACGGCCTGCTCGAGGTCGGGGACGTCGAGGGCGACGATCAGGGGGTTTTCGCTCACAGGAAGGCTTCCGGCTTGGGGCGCGGCGTGACCGTCGCGATGAGGTCGGCGACGCGCTCGACGCCGATCTGCTGACAGAGATCCGACAGCTCCGCAAGCGCGTCTGGCGCCGCGGTCGGGTTCTCGAAGTTGGCCGTCCCGAACGCCACGACGCTGGCTCCGGCGCGCAGGAACCTGATGACATCCTTCGCATCGCGGACGCCGCCGGACGCGATGATCGGGACACCGGGGAACGCGGTGGCGACCTGGTGCACGACCCGGAGGGCCACGGGGCGCATGGCTGGGCCGCTGAATCCGCCGTAGGTGTTGGCCAGCGCCGGCTGGCCAGACCACCAGTCGATCTCCATGCCCAGGAGCGTGTTGATCAACGTCAGGCCGTTGGCCCCGGCCTCGAGCACGGCGCCCGCGACCTCGGGCACGCTGGTCGTGTCCGCCGTGAGCTTGCCGAAGATCGGCAGGTCGGGGCCCACGGCCTCGCGGACCGCAGCCATGACCTCGGCCGCGGGGGCCGCGTTGCAGGCGAAGACCAACCCGCGGTTCTCGACGTTGGGGCAGGAGAGGTTGACCTCGAGCCCGACCACCCCGGGCTGCGCCGGGCCGTGTCCGGCTCC
>CBDTZE010000351.1:0-2961 GCA_965364815.1 uncultured Nitriliruptoria bacterium
ACCGACGGACCAGGCGGCTGAGCACGGGGCCGGGGCGGCCAGCATGGACGGCGAAGCGCCGACCGGTGCAGAACTTGCGGCGCGCGCCGCCGGCGGTCCGCCGCCACAGCCCAGCCCGCCGCCGAAGCGGACCGGCGTGTTCCTCGACCCCGAGGACCTGCGCGACCACGTCGGTGACCTGCTGCGCGCGATGCTCGGTGGCTACGAGGTCGACGCCGCCGGCAACTTCACCTTCACCCACGACTCCGCCCGCATCTTCGTCACGATCGGGACGAGCCCGGTCGGGCCGACCGTTGGCGTGTTCAGCATCACCAACGTCGGCGTCGAGTTCTCCAAGGAGGTCGGGGCGTTCCTGCTGACGACGAACCACAAGCTCGGCTTCGGTTCGTTCTCGTACGACCCCGAGAACCAGGCGGTCTGGCTCCGGCACACCCTGCTCGGGACGATGCTCGACGGTCCGGAACTGCAGGCGACGCTGATGGCGATCGCCTCGACCGCAGCCAAGGTGGACGACGCGATCCGCGACCAGTTCGGCGGCCGGGCCTTCCACGACGCCCCCGAGGACGTCCAGAAGCGCACCCGCCCCCCGGAGTCCGAGGACGACACCCCCGCCCCGAGCAACGCCAGCGGCTACCTCTGACCGCACGGGCGGAGCAGGGAACGGCGAGGCGAGGGTCGAACACCGGAGAAACCACTCCGGAGATCCACATGTCGTTCCGCCGCCTGACCGCAGGCCTGCTCACCGCTGGCCTGGCCCTCACCGCTGTTGCCGCCGAGGATGACGGTGCCACCGTCGCGATCAGCGACGTCACCGTCACCGTCGACGGCAGCACCGTCAGCGTCACCGGCTCCGTCGCCTTCGACGGCACCGTCGAGTTCGCGGCCTTCGAGGACGCCACGGGTGACTCGTCGATGCCGGGTGCCGGCTTCGACATGAGCGGCGGCACGATCATCCAGGACGGCAAGAGCATCGTGTTCCGGATGCACCTCGACGACGCGGTGCTCGGCGACGTGCAGCCCGGCGCGCTCTACAACTGGAACATCGGCGTCAGCGGCGCCGAGGAGCAGCGTCTCTTCGCCTGGCGCAACGACGCGCTCAACGGCAGCCCGGGCGAGTGGAGCTTCACCATCACGACGTTCGGTGACGACGGGTTCTCCTCCTCGCCCATCCCCGGCTCCTTCACCGGCGACGCGGTCGAGTGGCACGTGGACGCAGCGCAGATCGCCGGCAAGCCCGGCGCTCGCATCGGCATGGGCGCCGGCCCGATCACCGCATCCCAGGGTGGTGGCGGCGCCCTGCAGTTGACCGAGTTGGTCGACTACGACACGGCAGAGTGGAACGCCGACGGCGCCTTCACAATCGGCGGCGGTGCGAGCCTGACGTTGGAGAACGACACCGAGGAGTTCACCAGCACCACGAAGACCCGCAAGGACGTCTTCACCGGCTCGTTCGAGGACGTTCCGTCCGGGACCTACACCCTGACGATCACCTCCGCCTTCGGCTCGCTCGAGGTCGTCGAGACGCGCACCGTCAAGGTCGCCTGACACCGCGAATCCTCACGACGACCGGCCGATCACCTCGGCCGGTCGTCGTTGTTTCTTGCCGGCCAGACGGGCGTGCGGTGGGAACCGAGTGGCCACCGACCCGTTCAAGGGCCGCCGGTACTCTTCGGCGCTCCATCCACGCGCCCCGGTGTGCCCTCCTCGCGCCGCCGTCGTGCGCCCCGCCACACCTGAAGGCCGGACGTGTCAGGCATCGCCAACAAGATCGGCTCGGTCGTCGGCCGACTGCTGCTGCTGGTCATCATCACGTCGGCAACGGGCGTCCTGGTGGCGCTGCAGTTGTTGCCCCCCGCGGCCGCACTGACGGATGCCGTGAGCGTCTTCGAGCGCCAGGTCCTGGACGTCCCGCCCCTTCCCGATGCAGAGTTCCAGCCAGAGAACTCGTTCATCTACGACGGTGACGGCAACCAACTCGCGGAGATCTCCTACGAGCAGCGCCGCATCCCGATCGCCCTCGGCGACGTGCCGGACATCACGATCCAGGCGATCCTCTCCACCGAGGACCGCGACTTCTTCGAACACAACGGCATCAACTACAGCGCCATCCTGCGCGCCGCCCTGGCCAACTCCCGGGCGGGTTCCGTGCAGCAGGGTGGCTCGACGCTGACCCAGCAGTACGTCGAGAACGCCTACCTGCCCGTCGGTGAACGCTTCACGTCGATCGACGGGAAGATCACCGAGGCCATGTGGTCCATCGAGATCGAGAAGCGCCTCTCCAAGGAGCAGATCCTCGGGGGGTACGTCAACAGGATCTACCTCGGCAACGGCGTCTACGGCTTCGGCACGGCCGCCAGCCACTACTTCAACAAGCAGGTCAACGAGCTCGGCCTCGCGGAGTCGGCGATGCTCGCCGGCATGATCCGGTCGCCCGAGGGCAACAACCCGATCGACAACCCGGAGAACGCGATCACCCGGCGCGACATCGTGCTGGACCAGATGGCGGGCCAGGGCGTGATCACCGCAGAGCAGCGTGACGCGGCCAAGGCCCTGACCGTCGACGACATGCTGAACGTCAACGAGATCGACGCCTTCGCGTACCCGTTCTGGGTCGACTGGGTCACCCGCCTGCTGGTCTCCGAGCCCGCCGCCGAGGGCCTCGGCACGCAGTTGCAGGCCTTGATGGCGATGGGTGCCACCGACGAGGAGCGCGTCCAGGCGGTCTTCCAGTCCGGCCTGCGGATCCACACCACCCTCGACCCGGAGTTGCAGGACCTCGCCCGGGCCTCGATCGAGCAGCACCTCCCGAGGCCACCGAAGCCCGGTGAGCACAAATCGGGTGGCCGGATAAGCGTCGAGGCCCGGGCCGTAACCCGAAAACGGGCGTCCACTCCCCCGCACGACCTCCAGGGCCCGAATCAGGCGCCGGCGGTTGGTGGGTTCCATCCTCGCCGCGGCTTC
>CBDTZE010000352.1:0-2958 GCA_965364815.1 uncultured Nitriliruptoria bacterium
AGGTTGCGTAGCCGGGACGGCTCGCCGCGATCATCCGCAGTCCGGCCTCGGAGCTGGCGTCGTGCCAGCGGCGCCACGCCGTCGCGTTTCCCGGCGTGCCGTGGTGCATGACCACGGCGTCCCCGTCGGGCGCTCCACCCAGCATCACGTCGAGCACGCGCCCGCCGGGCAGCGCGACCTCACGCGTCATCATCTTGTCCATCGGCACGTCCCCCAAGGAGCGGGCGTCACATCCGGAAGACGCCCCAGTCCGGGCGACCGTAGGGCTTGTTCATGGCGGCGGACAGCCCCAGCCCGAGGGCGTTGCGGGTGTCCGTCGGGTCGATGACGCCGTCGTCCCAGAGGCGGGCCGAGGCGTAGTACGGGTGGCCCTGGTGCTCGTACTGGTCGCGGATCGGCTGCTTGAAGGCGTCCTCGTCCTCGGCGGACCACTCGTTGCCTCGAGCCTCGATGTTGTCGCGCTTGACCGTCGCGAGGACCGTGGCAGCTTGCTCTCCGCCCATGACGGAGATGCGGGCATTGGGCCACGTCCAGAGCATCCGCGCCCCGTAGGCGCGGCCGCACATGGCGTAGTTCCCCGCGCCGAAGGACCCACCGATGATGACGGTGAACTTCGGGACGGTCGAGCAGGCCACGGCGGTGACCATCTTCGCGCCGTCCTTGGCGATGCCGCCGGCTTCGTACTCCTGGCCGACCATGAACCCGGTGATGTTCTGCAGGAAGACCAGCGGGATGCCGCGCTGGTTGCAGAGCTCGATGAAGTGGGCGCCCTTGAGGGCGGACTCGCGGAACAGGATCCCGTTGTTGGCGACGATGCCGACCGGGAAGCCGTGGATGTGGGCGAACCCGGTCACGAGGGTTTCGCCGTACAGCGGCTTGAACTCGTGGAACCTCGAGCCATCCACGACGCGTGCGATGACCTCACGCACGTCGAACGGCTGGCGGGTGTCCTGCGGGACGATGCCGTAGAGCTCCTGCGGGTCGTACTTGGGCTCCTCGGACTCGCGCCGGTCGACCTGGAACGTCTTGACGACATTGAGGTTCTCGACGGCGTCACGCGCCAACTGCAGGGCGTGGCGGTCGTCCGCGGCGAGGTGGTCGACGACGCCGGACGTGCGCGCGTGCAGGTCACCGCCGCCGAGGTCCTCGGCGGAGACGTCGACACCGGTCGCGGCCTTCACCAGCGGGGGACCGCCGAGGAAGATCGTGCCCTGGTCCTTGACGATGATGGTCTCGTCACTCATCGCCGGGACGTAGGCGCCGCCGGCCGTGCACGAGCCCATGACGACGGCGATCTGCGGGATGCCTGCGCCGGACAGCGTCGCCTGGTTGTAGAAGATGCGGCCGAAGTGGTCGCGGTCCGGGAAGACTTCCTCCTGCTTGGGCAGGAATGCCCCGCCCGAGTCGACCAGGTAGATGCAGGGGAGATTGTTCTCCCGCGCGACGTCCTGGGCTCGCAGGTGCTTTTTGACCGTCATTGGGTGGTAGGTGCCGCCCTTGACCGTCGCGTCGTTGGCGACGATCACACAGTCGACGCCGCTGACCCGGCCGATGCCGGTGATGATCCCGGCTGCGGGGAACGGGTCGGGGTCGGTCGCTTCGAGGCGGTCGCGCTCCATGCCGTAGGCGGCCAGGGCCGAGAACTCCAGGAACGGCGTGCCCGGGTCCAGCAGGGCCTCGACGCGTTCGCGGGGGAGCAGCTTGCCGCGGCTGACGTGGCGCTCACGCGACCGCTCGGAGCCACCGAGGCTGATGGCGCCGAGGGTCTGACGCAGGTCGCCCGCAAGGGCACGATGGTGCGCCTCGTTGGTGGCGAACGCATCGGACGAGGGATCGACGGCGGTGGCAAGCACGTCCACGGGGCGGCTCCGTTGCAGGGGTCCTCGCGACGGTAGTCCTTCGCGGTCAGCCGGCGACCGGACGCCGGGTGAAAATGCGAGGTGGGGAGGCGTACACCGCCTCCCCACCTCTGTGTGCAATCGCTTGTCGTCGTGGCCGTTGCCGCGACGACCGCTGCGGGACACCTGGCACCGTTGCCCACCGTCGCCCGGACTCCCTCGACGAGGGGGAACGGACGGGGTCATCGGCCGGGACGTCGTTGGGACGAGGTCGACCGGTGACAGGGCGGTGCCCGATGGATTTCCGCGGGCGGTCAGCGAAGCCGCCTAGCGGTCGGGCACCTCCGGGGTCCCATGATGATGTTCAGGCTGCAATGGACCACCTCCCTTCTCCAGTACGACGAGGCTTACCCGACGCGGAGGCGCGCAGTCTCGTGCGAACCGCAGGTCGTGCGCGGCATCGGAACCGGCGTGCGCAGGTCACCACGCAGGAGGCCGCTCGGGCCGGGTGGTCGGGCCGGTGGGGCGGTCGCTACGGTTCGGCCCGCTCGGGCGTGTAGCTCAACGGGAGAGCGCTCGCCTCACACGCGAGAGGTAGCAGGTTCAACACCTGCCACGCCCACAGCAGAAGGCCCCGCCACTGGCGGGGCCTTCAACGTTTTGCGGTGATCTCAGCCGGTCGTCGCGTACGCGATCGCGGCGACGATGGCCAGCACAACGGTGATCTTGATCGGCAGCAGTGCTGCCTTGATGCTGACCTTGACGGCCGTCTTGACGGCCCAGAGGCCAACGACGACCGCCGCGATCAGCGGCAGCACGGTGACGAGGTCGTCCGTCACTTCTTGCCGAACATCCCGCCGAGCTTGCCGCCGAGGCCGCCGGGCAGCTTGTCCAGCGGAATCTTCTCCATCAGGGACGACATCGTCTCCGGGGAGCCGCTGAGGATCGAGTCGAGCTTGGACGCGATCGGGTCCGGGAGCTTGTCCTCGAGGAAGCTGCGGACGGTCTTGACGACCTCTCCGGCCTTGTCGGCCGGGATGCCGAGCGCTTCGATCTTCTTGAGCAGTTCGTCCATGGTCAGTCCGTTCGGGTGCGGGGTTGGTTCCCGTCGAACCTAGCC
>CBDTZE010000353.1:0-2955 GCA_965364815.1 uncultured Nitriliruptoria bacterium
GGCCACGGCCCCGAGGCACTCCCCTACGGTGTGTGCGTCCGTGGCGGTCACCGCCACGTCTGCGTCCGCCTCGGCGACCACGCGATCGACCTCGCGGTCCTCGTCGAACAGGGCGTCCTCGACGCCGGCTTCGACGCCGACGCCATGCACGGCTCGCTGGACACCATCCTCGCCGCTGGCCCGGATGAGTGGGCTCGCCTGCGTGCTGCCGTGATCGACCTGGTCACCTCCGGGGCCGAGGTCCCGGAGAAGGCCGTCGTCGCGCTCGACGGACTGGAACTGGTCCTGCCGTTCACCGTGGCGGACTACGTCGACTTCTACAGCTCGATCCATCACGCCACGAACCTCGGCAAGCTCTTCCGTCCCGGCGACGACCCGTTGATGCCGAACTGGCTGCGCCTGCCCATCGGCTACCACGGCCGTGCCGGGACCGTCGTCGCGTCCGGGACCGAGGTCATCCGGCCCAAGGGCCTGCGCCCCAACCCCGGCGGCGAGCCGACCTACGGCGCGTGCCGCCGCCTGGACATCGAACTCGAGGTCGGGTTCGTGGTCGGCAACGGCACCGCCATGGGCGACACGATCGGTGTCGACGACGCGGCCAGCCACGTCTTCGGTGTCGTCCTGGTCAACGACTGGTCGGCCCGCGACATCCAGGCCTACGAGTACAAGCCGCTGGGCCCGTTCCTCGGCAAGTCCTTCGCGACGTCGGCCTCCCACTGGGTGCTGCCGCTTGCCGCCCTGGAATCCGCGCGCGTGCCACAGCCGGCGCAAGACCCGATGCCGGACGCCTACCTGCAGGCCGACCAGGACTGGGCACTGGCCCTCGACCTGGAGGTCTGGCTGCAGACGGCCGCGATGCGCGACGCCGGGACGGAACCCGTCCGCGTCTCGGCTGGTTCCTTCCACGACCTGTACTGGACGTTCGCCCAGCAGGTCGCGCACATGACCGCCAACGGGGCGTCCCTGCGCCCCGGCGACTTCTACGCGTCGGGCACGGTCAGCGGCCCGACCGCCGGCACCGAAGGGTCGTTCATCGAGCTCAGCTGGAACGGCGAACGCCCGATCGACCTGCCCAGCGGCGAGACCCGCACGTTCCTCGAGGACGGCGACCGCGTCATCCTGCGTGGCAGCGCCCCCGGCCCCGAGGGCACACGCATCGCGCTCGGTGAGGTCGACGGCATCATCCAGGCTGCCCGGTGACCGACCCGGTCACGCCCGGCGCCGGCGCGCAGGACGACCCGACCGGCTGGTTCGACCCGATCTACGTGCAGGCCGACGGCGACGCCAGCAAGGTTCCCTGGGCCTCGATGGCGCCGCACAACCATGTGACGGGATGGCTGGACCAGGTCGACCTGACCGGGGTCGACGCGATCGTCGTCGGCTGTGGGCTGGGTGACGACGCGGCCGAGTTGGCGCGTCGGGGCGCGAAGGTCACCGCCTTCGACGTGAGCCAGCAGGCGGTCGACTGGGCACGTTCCCGCTTCGCCGACCTCGACATCGACTGGCAGGTCGGGGACGTCCTGGACCTGCATCCGGACTGGCTCGGGGCGTTCGGCCTCGTCGTCGAGGTCCGGACCGTCCAGTCCCTGCCGGTGAAGTTTCGCGCCCGAGCCATGGCCGGGGTCGCGTCGCTGGTCGGACCCGGGGGCTACCTGCTGGCCGTGCTGCACCTCGCCACCTCGGCGGAGGCGCAGGCGAAGTTCGGCGGGCCGCCGTGGCCCTTCGCCCCCAGCGAGCTCGCCGACTGGGCGATGGCCGGGCTGACCCGGATCGAGTTGGCGCACCCGCCCCACGTCCCAGCCCACGCCGAGGTCACCGACGTGCGCACCGTCTGGCAGCGTGAGGCCTGACCAAAACGCGACGAACCGCCCCGGCTTCGGGGCGGTTTGTGCGAAGTGCTTGGGTCAGCGCACCGAGACGGTGAGCGTCATGCCCAGCTCCGGGGCCGGGGCGAGGAAGTCGAGGACCTCGACGGTGACGGTCTTGCAGTCGCCCTTGGCGGTGAAGGAGACGCTCTCCTGGGCCGGGTCGATGGGCTGGAAGTTCTCCGAGAGGGTGCCGTTGACGCCCAGGTCCCAGTCGTTGACCGACGTGGTCCAGGTGAGCTCCGCGTCGACGGTGACGCGGCCCTTGTCCGTGGTGGTCGGGTCGACCTTGAAGGTGAAGGCCTCGACGCCGGTGGGGCTGAACTCGACGGTCTCGCCGACCGCGATCACGTCGGCGTCCGCGGCGCAGGCGTTGAAGCCGTCACCGTCAGCCGCGACGGTCCCGAACAGCATGGCGGGGATGGCGAGGAGGGCGATGGACTTGCGCATGACGGGGGCCTTCGTGGCTTGGGTGCGTGGGGTGATCTGTCCGGTTCAACGAGCCGAGTCCGGGCAGGACACGGCAGGGCCCGGACACGCGGCCGATCGGACGGGGACCGAGCTGCTCAGTTGACCGTGACGGTCAGCGTGAGGTTGTCGGGCGTCGCGACAAGGAAGGGCGCCCAGCTTGCAGTGACCGTCTTGCAACGACCGCTGGCCGAAACCGTGACCTGTTCGCGAGCTTCGTTGACGGGCTGGAGGCCGATACTGGTCTCGCCGTTGACATCGAGGTCGTAGTCGTTGACGGGGATGTCCCACGTGAGCGTCACGGTCGCGTTGACGCGGCCGCGCTCATCGGTGGTCGGGTCGATCCTGAAGGTGACCGAGTCCTCGCCCATCGACGTGTACTCGAAGGTCTCGCCGTCACCGACGACCTCGACCTTGCTGTCCTCGGCACACGGAACCAGCTGGACCGGGTCGGCAGCGACCGTCCCCAGCAGCATGGCGGGGACGGCGAGGAGGGCGAGGGTCTTGCGCATGGGCATGGCCTTGGCGAGTTCGGGGGTGATGACCTGTTCTCCCCGCGGAGGCCAGCCACCTGCCCCCCGGCCACGGTCGCGCGGTCCAAGGGCCGAGGTGTCCCGATCGT
>CBDTZE010000354.1:0-2942 GCA_965364815.1 uncultured Nitriliruptoria bacterium
GCCTGGCCGTGCTGCTGCAACAGTTCGGGGCGCTGCCCCTGACAGCCGGACTGCTCGGCGGCCTGGCCGCCGGCCTCGCGCTGGTGGGTGTCCTGCTGCCGCGCCCTGCCGTCAGGCCGACTCCCGCATCAGGAACCGAGGAGTTGGGTGAGTGAGTCGCGTGCGTCGATCTCGGTGATGGGCGAGGGCATGGAGATCCCAGCCTGGGCGAGGCCAGCACCGATGGCTCGCACGACGCCGTCCTGCACGCGACGGATCTCGGCTTGGTGGGGGTCGGTCCAGTAACGCACGTCGCAGTTGGTCGTGGAGTCGCCGAACTCCTTGAAGAAGACCTGGGGTGCCGGTTCGTCGCGGACGCCGTCGACGGAGGCCACGGCCTCCATGATGACCTCGGTGGCCGTGTCGAAGTCCTCCCAGTCGTCGAACCCGATGGACAGCACGGTCCGCTTGACGTCGAATGCTGTCTGAACCGTGATGACGCCGGAGTAGACGTCGGCGTTGGGGATGACGACCTTTTCGCCGTCGAAGGTCTTGATCTGGGTCTCGCGGATGGTGATGCCCAACACGGTGCCGCGCACCCCGTTGACCTCCACCTGGTCGCCCTCCTGGAAGGGTTGACGGATCAGGAGCAACAGCCCGGCGAGCAAGTTCGACAGAATGTCCTGGAAGGCGAAACCGATCGCGATCGAGAAGACGCCCAGCCCGGCCAGGATGTCGACCGGCGACACCGACGGGAACACCACGGTCACGCCGAGGACGATGCCGATCGTGAGCGTCGAGGCGTAGAGCATCTTGGAGAAGACGCGCGCGAAGCTCTCGGTCCGGTCCACGAAGAACCGAGTCCGCGCGAGGTGACGCAACAGCCTCGCGAGTCCGTAGGCGACCAACACGACGACCAAGGCGATCCCCACTCGAGGCAACGCCTCGATCAGGGTCTCGATGATGTTCTTCGATTCCTGGGTCACGTTCCCCGTCACGTCCGTCGGTGCGACGGTGGACGACGGGGTCGGGGCGGCCAGGAGCACGGCACGGTGCATGGAGGACTCGATCAGGCTGGGAGGTTTCCCCACACTTGCCCGCCACGGGCCCGGGCCAGACCGCCGTCCCGGTCTGGATGGCGTTCGGGCATGTCCTCGGTCGAGGCGAGGCAGACGTCCATGGGGCAGTAGCGTCGCGCAAACGAGGAGGTGTCTGGATCCTGGTGGGTCCCGCGGCCTTCAAAGCCGTTGGGGGCGCCCGAGGCGCCCCGGCGGGTTCGATTCCCGTCCACCTCCGCCAATCGCCAGGAGCGGACGTGGCAAACGCACCTCGTGACCTGAGAGCCTCGATCCCGGGCGTCGACACCCTGCTGGCTGACGACCTGGCGCTGCCGCTGGTCGACGCCCACGGCCGCCGCGCGGTCGTGACGGCAATGCGGGACATGCTGGCAGCTGTGCGGGACCGCCTCCCGACCGATGGCGTCGTGCCGACGGCGGCCGAACTGCTGGACGACGTGTCGCGACGCCTGCAGGCCCAAGGCGCGCACCGGACCGGACCGATCGTCAACGCGACCGGGACCGTGCTCCACACGGGCTTGGGTCGCGCCCCGTTGGCACGGCCAGCGATCGAGGCCATGGTTGCGGCGGCCGGGGCGGCGACGGCCGAGATCGACGGTCGCACCGGCGAACGCTCCCGACGCGACGGACAGGTCGAGGTCCTGCTGCGACGCGCCACCGGTGCCGCCGCTGCGACCGTCGCGAACAACGGCGCCGGGGCATTGGTTCTCGCGCTCGCCGCCCTGGCCGGTGGCCGCGCCGTCGCGGTGTCGCGCGGAGAGTTGGTCGAGATCGGCGGGCACTTCCGCCTCCCCGACATCGTCGCGGCGGCGGGGGTCGACCTGGTCGAGGTGGGCACCACCAACCGGACCCGCACCCGCGACTACGCGGCCGCGATGGAGGCCAGCCCGGACATTGCTGCGGTCCTGCGGGTCCACCCCTCGAACTTCACGATCCAGGGATTCACCGAACGCCCCGACCAGCGAGACCTCGCTGCCCTGTGCCGCGAGCGGGGCGTCCCGCTGGTGCACGACGTCGGGTCCGGGCTCCTCGACGACGAGCTGCTGGCCGGCCTCGATCTCGGCGTCGACGAGCCGTCGATGACGACGGCGCTGGCGGACGGTGCGGACCTGGTGATCGCCAGCGGCGACAAGTTGCTGGGCGGCCCCCAGGCCGGACTCCTGCTGGGCCGCGAGGACCTGGTCGACTCCTGTCGGCGCCACCCGTTGGCCCGGGCGCTGCGAATGGACAAGGTGCGGCTGGCGGCGCTTGAGGCCACGCTGGAGCTCCACCTGGCCGGGCGGGCCAACGAGGTCCCGGTCTGGGCGGCCATGCGGTCGTCCCTGGAAGACCTGCGCGACCGGGCCGGTCGGCTTTGCCAGGACTTGCAGGATGCGGGCGTCGACGGCGTCGAGGTGCTGGAGACGATGTCGACCATCGGCGGCGGTTCGATGCCCGGGAGCGGACAACCGTCGATCGCCCTCGCACTTCCGGGCAACGCCGAGGACCTGCGCCACGCACTTCTGCGGGTGCCCCTTCCCGTCGCCGTTCGCATCCAGCAGGGCCGGGTGCTGGCCGACCTGCGAGCCATCCCCCCTCGCCAGGATTCGGACCTGTTGGCCTCCCTCCTGGCGGTCCTCATCCCGTGACGACCAGGAAGCCCGGCCACGTGATCGCCCTGGTCGGCCACGTCGACCACGGCAAGTCCAGCGTGGCCCGCTCGTTGACGGGGCAGCCAGTCGATCGACGCCCCGTCGAGCAGGACCGCGGGCTGACGGTCGACCTCGGCCACCTGCACCTCCCCGCCCTCCCGGACGGCGACAGTTCCGTGGCGCTGGTCGACGTCCCCGGACACCGCGACTACCTGGGCAACGCCGTTGTCGGGATCGCTGCCTGCACGGGTCTGCT
>CBDTZE010000355.1:0-2941 GCA_965364815.1 uncultured Nitriliruptoria bacterium
GAGGCGACGGCCTGCTGGTCATCGGGATCATGCGCCAACTTGGCGAGGCCGCGAGCCTCGAGGCCCGCAGCCATGCCCGCGACGTCCTGGGTGGCCCGGCCGGACTGGACGACCAGGTCCGTCACCCGCAGGCGCCCGCCCTTGGACCGCGCCAGCCGCAGGAGGTTGGAGACATCCCACTCCGACAGGTTGTGCTGGCTGGCGAGTTCCTGGATTCGGCGCTGCAAGGCCTCACCGACCTCGATGAAGAGGCCGATGGTTGTGACGCGGGGGTCGTCGAAATTTGCCATCCCGGAGCGTAGGTGGAGCGGGAAGGACGTCGTGCGGACGTGGCCCGGTGTGTCCGTGACCGAGGGCAAAAGCACGACGCCCCGAGACCACATGGTCCCGGGGCGTCGTCGGTGGGGTCAGGTCAGGCACAGCCCTCGAGGGCGAGGCGGTGGCCGTTGCCGCCGAACACGGAACGGATGATCCCGTCCTCGGTGGTGTTGAACCGGATGCCCAGGCCGTCCTCGAAGTCCACGTCCCAGTAGGAACTGGACGGGTCGTACTTGTTCGGCGACTGGACGGCGTTGGGATAGGCGGCCAGCAGGTCGGCCTCGGTCATGCCCGGGCCGACACCCTCGAGGGTGCGGTTGCCGTTGGACCCTCGGTCCTCGAAGGACTCGACCGTGGCCAGGACGGCATCCTCGGCCTCGACCGGGCCCTCGGAGTCAGGCAGGAACGTCATGGAGAAGCCCTCGACGCCGTTGATCCGGGTGGTGAAGCAGAACCCGTCGAAGCTGTGACCGACAAGGACCTCCTGGCCGGTGGCGGCGCGGACCTCGGCCAACGTCATGCCGACGCTGATCGCCCCCGCCCCGCGCTCGTCGATGGGCGTCGAGGTGGTGATCGCGTCCTGCGTCCAGCCCGACTGGTTGACCGGTGCGACGGGGCGCGTGACGTCCGACGAGGTCGTGAAGGTCGTGACAGGGTCCGGCCAGGCGTTGACCACGACCCAGTCGGTGCCCTCCTGGCGCCAGACCTGCTCCTGGTACTGCAGGTGCGTCACGCCGAAGGGACCGTTGAGCAGTCGCAGGTCGCGGGCGTCGAGGGCCATGGCGTCGAACGGGAGGTAGACCTCGCGCATGCCGCCACGGTCCGGGAACTCCCGGACGACCCAGATGGCCTCGTCCGAGCTCAGCAGGAAGCGGCTGGACCGGCCGTCGAAGATCCACGATGACGCGGCGCCGTAGGCCGTGGTGTTGGCGGTGCCCTGCTCGACGTCGACGACGATCAGCGCGCCTTCGCCGGTCGTGGCGTAGGCCAGCCCGGTCTCGTCGAAGCCATCGAGCCGGACGTCGTCGGAGTCGACCGCGATCGTCTTGCCACCCAGGACCGCGACGTCCGGGAAGAGCGAGAACGTCGCGACGTTCAGATTCGGGTTGGCCACGGGGTTGGTGAAGAACACGACCAGGCGACCGTTGTTGTCGAAGGCAGCGGAGTAGGTGGCGTCGGCGACCTGGCTGAACATCTGACCCTGGACGTACTCGATGTCGATCGGGGCCGCGGTGTCGCGGTCCCAGCTCAGGCGGTCGACCCGAAACTGCGGTGCGCCGTCCTGGTCGAGGTAGCGGACCACGGCGGCGACATGCTGACGCTCGCTGCCGAACTGACCGGCCACCGCGACGATGTCGTCGGCGTCCTCGATCACGAACTCGCTGGTCCGGGTGCTGTTCTTGTCACCCAGGACGATGCGATTGCTCTCCGCCCAGGCGAAGACCGTCGGGGACAGGTCGATCGGGGCGACGTAGGCGGCCTCGTTGGCCGTCGCGTCAGGAGCGGGGCTGTCGGTCGCGCTGGCGCTGGGGCTCGGGTCGATCGCGACGTCCGGGCTCCGGTCGTCGAGCAGGGTGGGCAGGACCGACACCGCAGCGAAGGCGGTGGCGGGGATGGCAAGGGCGGCAACGCCGAGGGCGATGCGGCGGGTGAGGGTGTTGCGGGACACGTTGGACTCCACGCGGCGGTACAGGTGAGGGTCTGGCACCGCGTCGTCGAAGGCTTCGTGGAAGCGTGTGGTCAGGTCGTCGTCGTTCATCGCGACATCCGTTCCGTCGAGGCGAGTGCGGTGCGGAGGCGGTCGGCACCACGAGACACGTGCGTGCGCACGGTGGCCTCGCTGCAACCCAGGACGTCGGCGATGGCGCCGTCATCCATCTGCTCGTAGAAGCGCATGACGACCGCGAGTCGTTGCTTGTCGGTCAGCACGTCAAGCGCTGCCAGCATCTGGTCGCGTTCTGCATGGGTCGTCGCCGTGTCCAACTCGCCCCGGTCGTCGGCGCGACGACGGGCCGCGAAGGCCCGGCGCACGCCACGTGAACGGAAGTGGTTGGCCGCGAGGTTCGACGCCGTCTGGCGCAGGTACCCGCGGACGTTGACGACCTTCCCGGCCTTGAGTGGCCGGTACGCACGCGTGAACGACTCGGCGACGATGTCCTCCGCAACCTGCGGATCGGACACCAACGCCAGCGCGTACCGGTACAGCCAACGCGCGTGCGTGGCGTACAGGCTTGCGAAGTCGTCCATCGGGTGCTCCATCGAGCGGGGCGGATTTCCGCCTCCACTCCTACAGACACGTGACGTGTTGGTCCTGTTGAGACAAGGGTGCCCGACGTGCGCCGTGCGTACGCGGTCGGCGCACGGGGCTGCGCGGGGCGGGCGCGAACCGACCCTTGCGCGCCCTGTTGTCCGCGCATGTTGACTCATCTGGCCCCTTTTGACCAGATGGTCAATGGTCAGACATGGCAGGGTGAGGCTCCGCGTGGGGCTGAGGGGCCTGGATGGGGCACGCGCCTGATCACTGGATTCTGCATGCAAGGACGGGACAAGACGATCCGCCGAGGCCGTGGAGCCACGGCCTGGACTGCGGCCCTCGCATTGGGCCTCGGGGGCGTGCTGGTCG
>CBDTZE010000356.1:0-2921 GCA_965364815.1 uncultured Nitriliruptoria bacterium
CGGCGGTCGGCTCCGCCTCGGGCGCGTCTGCTGCCTGCTCATCGGCCGGCTGGTCCTCGGCTGCCGCCGCCGTCGTCTCGATCTCGCCGCCGTCGCCACTGCAGGCGCCGAGCAGGAGGCCGAGACCGGCGAGGAGCGCAACGCGGGAGGCGCCCCTTTGTCGCAAGGAACGGCACGATTCGGGCTGGGTGTGGGTGTTCACGGCGGGTCCTGTTCGTCGATGTCGTCGTGACAACCCCACGGTGGTCCAGCTGTTGCGTGGACGCCTAGGGCATCCTCCCTAGATTGTGGAACGGAGTTCCGCAGGTGAGGGCGATGAGGGGGCAGCCGTGAGCGCGCACCGATTCTGGGGGCGTGTCAACGAACGTGCGTACTTCGGGGAACTCGCCGCGTCCACGGCAACGGAGGGTGCGTCCGCGGTGCTCGTGGTCGGCCCGGCAGGCATCGGGAAGACGCGACTGGTCGAGGAGGTGGCTGCAGGTCTCGACGGCTGGCAGGTCCTCTGGGGCAACGGCGTCGACGTCGAGGGCGGTGCGACACCCCTGGCGCCGTTCGCGTCGATGTGGAGACGGTTCGCGCAGGCGCATGATCCCAACGAGCTCTCGGCGCTGCTCGGGCCGGCCCGTCGGACCTTGGCTGCACTGAGCCCCGCCCTCGGGGCGGCGCCGGCGGATGTGCCGCCGGGCGCCTTCTACGAGGCAACGGCGGCGGCGCTCGGACGTCTGTCCGAACGGGCGCCCACCCTCGTGGTCGTCGAGGACGTGCACTGGGCTGACGGGGCGACCTGGAGCCTTCTTGCCTACCTCGCCCGTGGCCTCGGAAAGGAACGGGTGCTCCTGATCGTCACGCTCCGGGACGACGCGGTCGAGGTCGACCGTGACGTGCGTCGCCTGGTCGGCGAGTTGGGTCGGGCGTCGCGGGTGCACCGCCTCGACCTCGCCCCGCTGGACATCTCCGATGTCCGGGCCCTCGTGGCCGACAACGCCGCCGCGGCGTTGGAACACGAAGCACTCGAAGCCATGGCCCGGCGATCCGATGGCTCGCCGTTCCACGCGATCGAGTTGGCCCGCGCTGGCGGCGAGGACCTGCCACCGACGTTGCGTGATGCTCTGCTCGGGCGAGTCCACCGCTTGCCTCCGGACGTGGTCGACCTGCTCGAGGTCGCCGCAGTCGTGGGTCGCGAGTTTGAGCCACGACTCCTCGAGGCTGTCCTCGGCGGCAGCGGCCTCGACGCGATGTTGCGCGCGGCCGTCGAAGCGCAGGTGCTCGCCCCGGCCAATGGGGGGCGACTGGTGTTCGTGCACGCGCTGTTGCGAGACGCCGTGCTGTCGCTGGTCCTTCCCCATGTCGCACTGGCACTGCACGCCAAGGTGGCCATCGCGCTTCGCGCGGACCCTTCGTTGTCCGCCGAGGGCGAACAGGCCGCGTCCTTGGCGCACCACCTCGACCTCGCAGGTGGGGGCGTGGCCGCCATGGATGCCCACATCGAGGCAGGGGTTGTCGCCCGTCGGCTGGGTGCGTTGGACGTGGCCTTCCGCCACTTCCAGCGTGCCCTCGAACTCGCCGGCGACACGACGCTGTCGAAGGAGGACCGCCTGCAGTTGCTCCGCGACGCGGTCGACGTCGGCTGGAACAGCGGCATGCGCCGGGACGCGGCGGTCCTCCAGCAGAACGTTGTGGCCCTTGTCCAGGACGATCACGGGCTGGCGGTCGAGGCCCTGATGACACTCGCTGACCTGCAACGTGCCAGTGGCTCGGGTAGCGGTGTCGAGTTCATGGAGGAGGCGATGGCTCGCCTCGCCGAGGCCGAGGCTGCCGAGGTGGAGGTGCCCCTGGCCATCGCGGTCCGCGCTCGAACCCACTGGGCGCTGATGGGTCGTGACCCGCTGCCTGACGAGCGACTTGCCGAAGCCAGGCTGCTCGCAGAGACGTCCGGGGATCTGCGTGTGAAGGTCGCGGCGCACTATGCCTCCGGCGTCCTGCACCTGACGCGGGGCCAGGCTGCCCCTTCCGTGCCCCACTGGGAGCACGTGATCCGGGCGGCGACCGAACTGGGGGCCGTGGAGAGCGCGGCGGGTGGACACCACAACCTCGCCGAGGCGCATCGACTTGCCGGCGACGTGGCGGCCGCGTCGTCCGCCCTCGAGGCCGCACAGCGTTGGCTCACCGAGGCGGAGGTGCCGAAGCTGGTGGTGCCCTTCCTGCGAGCAGCGATCGCCGAAGGCCTGGTTCAGCACGGACGTTGGTCCGAAGCCCAGGAACTCCTCGACGAGTTGGCGCGGCTCCCCATCGAGGGCCGTGCCATCTTCCGGGTCCTCGGTGCTCGCGCCGGCTTGCTCCTGGCTCGATCACGAGTCGAGGAGGCCGATCGCGACCGGGCTCGGATGGGGGACGTCGAGGAACCCACTGGCTTCGAGCGGGCCATGGCGCAGTGGTCGCTTCCGGCGGCAGCGGCGGTCGTCTCCGGCGATCTCGCAGCGCTTCGAGCGGTCGGTGATGCGGTTGGCGCCGCGTTCGCTGATCGTCGGGGACCGGTCGACCTGGACACCGTCGAGCCCCCGGCTGTGCCAGTCGCACTGGAGGCCGTGGCCTACTGGATCGGCGCCGAGGTCGATGCGGCGATCGGTACTCACGAACGCTCCGGTGTTGAGCAGGCGTTCGAAGTCCAGGATCTGCTGCTGGACGCCCTGGAAGTGACGTGCCCGCACCCGGCAATGACGGCGCACCATCGTGCCCTGGGGGCTGCCGAACGCTCACGCCTGGAGGGTGCGGATTCGATGGCCTGGCGGGCGCTTCCTGGGCCGGTCGTCGTTGAGCCGGTCGCGCAACTCCTCGTGCGGCTCCGCGTCGGTGAGGAGCTGATCCTGGCCGGGGAGCGAGAGGAGGCCGCCTCCTGGTTCACCGCTTTCCGACGTGATGCT
>CBDTZE010000357.1:0-2921 GCA_965364815.1 uncultured Nitriliruptoria bacterium
GGTCGAACCACCCGTGGTCCCCGTGTCGGTGCCGCCCGTGGTCCCGGCATCCGTGCCGCCGTCGACCGTGCCGCCGTCCGTCGTGCCGCCATCCGTGGTGCCGCCGTCGACCGTTCCGCCATCGTTCGTGCCGGGGTCGGTGAAGTCACCGCCACCGTTGTCGACCGTGCCGGGTTGGGCCAAGACCTGTCCCCCGCCGGCCTGCCCGCCGCCCTCGACGTGCACGCCGGGCTTCTGGCCACAGGCGGCCAAGGACAGGGAGAGGGCCGCGGTGATCGCAGCGGCTCGAACGATTCGGCTCCGGGACATGTTCTACGGCCTTCAAGAGTCATCGGTCGCGTGAGGGACGCGACCCAGTGGAGGGTCAACCGGGGTCTGGAGGGCAGACCTTAGGCAAATGCTGGGGTGTTTCGAGGCTCTGGCGTCAAAACGGTCGACGCCACCGGGCGGACCCGACGGATCGCCGGGTCGCCTGATGGTGAAATCGACCGCATGGTTGCGCGGTTGCGTACCGCGTCACTTCTGACCAGTGAGTCGGCTCAGTGCGCCCTGGCGTGGCCCGGACGGGCCACGGCCGGCGTTGGTGCCACCGCGCTGGTCGATCAGGCGCATCATGGCGCCCTGGCGCTCCGAGGCGAGCACGACCTCGGTCGTCAGCGACTGGGCCGTGAGATACATGCCGGCGAGGAAGATCGGCACGAGCAGCCAGATCCACCAAGGTGTCAGCGGCTGGCTGCCATCGAAGATGGGCGCGGCGACGACCTGCTGGTTCGGAGCGTCATCGGCGACCTGCGGCTCCGCGTCGGCGACCTCAGCGGCCTCCGGCGTGAAGTTGGCGGGCGGGGCGAAGATGTTGCCGGACGACGAGGGGGTCGAGAAGGACGGCGAGGACGAGCCGGATCCGGAGTTGGTGTTCGACGGGGGCGTGAACGGCGCAGGCGGCGACGACTCTGGGCGCTGCTCCACCTCGGCGGTGGCGCTGTCGGCCGAGAAGGTCACGCGGGAGTACGTCGAGGTGTCGGGGTCACCGAACGCGAGGTTGGGGGCGCCGGTGGTGCGCAGCAGCACACCGTTGTTCTCCATGGCGCCCGAGTACCAGGCCTCAGCCGCGAAGGTGAGGTCGAATTCCCAGACGTTGGAGCCGTCAGCCTTGACGCCGTTGGCGCCGAAGAGGCAGTCGACGCCGGGCTTGGCGTTCTCTGGCTGGCCGAAGTCATCGCCTGCGAAGGCCTCCGTGGTCGGGCAGGCCTCAACGCCGAGGAACTGCTCGCGCTCCACTGGGGCGCTCTGCTGCAGCTTCTCGTACTCCTCCTGGTTGAAGCACTTGCACCCAGCCGAAGCCACGGTCGCGAGCACGGCCTGGCGATAGGCGGGCGACGAGGAGTGGTACGACGGCTGAATCTGCTCAAGACGCAGGATGAACTGGCCGACCTCCTGGCCGGCCGGGACCTCGGGCAGGGTGAGCAGCACCGCAGAGGAGTAACGCTCTTCGCCGGCGTCGACGGACACGGGCAGCGTGCCCGGCTCGACGGTGCCTGCAGGCTCCTCCGGTGCGTTCTCGACGGTGCCGATGGCGCCGCCGAGCGGGCCCGTCACGGGGGCCAGGTCCTCCGGACAGACCTCCGGAGCCACCACACACACGACCCCGGGCGGGAACTCACTGGTCACCGTGTTGGGCGTCGCCGCACCGGCGTTGCGCACGAAGTAGGCGGTCGCCTCGACCTGGACGGGTTCCGGGTCCGCCTGGGCACCGGCCGGCGCCAGGGACAGGACGCTGCCCGCGATGCCGAGCGTGCCGGCCATCAGCGCGATGCCTGCGCGCCGACGGAGTGTCTGTCGTGGCGTCGTCATGGTGATCCCTTTCGCCCGTTTCCGGGCTTGCACCGTGGTGGTGGTGCCTCGCCTGCCGTCTTCAGCTCAGAACTTCGACGCGAACGTCCGAAGGGTCCGATACTCGCCGATGGAACAATCTGCCTGCAGAACATGGACGCTCTGGGCGCCGAAGTGGTTCCCGGCGGAGAACTTCACCGCAGGGAACACACCTGTCTCAATGGAAGAATTCTCCACGGAGTCCCGGAAGTCCTCCCGCGTGAGGTCGTTGCCGTAGCGGGAACCATACTGCTCGAGCAGGCTGTGCATGCCGGCACTGATCCCCCAGAGGGCGAACGCGATGTCATCGGTTGGCACCCCGAAGTGGGCACCCGCCGCGAAGAAGTCTGGCACGTGCGTCCGGGCGTGGTCCAGTCCCGGGAACGGCGAGAAGAAGATCCCACCGTCGACGTCGTCGCAACCGGAGTTCAGGACCGCGTTGAGGCCCATCGAGAGGCCGACGCCGACGTACTGGAACGAGAAACCGTTCTGGTTGGCCTGCTGCGCGAACCGGATGTAGTCGACCGGGGACGACAGGATGAAGACGACCTCGACACCCGCTGCAGCCAAGTCCGCCGCGTAGGCGTTGTACCAACTGGAGTCACCCTTGGGATGCGTGAGTGTCTTGTAGTAGTCAATGCCGGCAGCCTTGACGCCGGACTCCCAGCCGGCGATGGCATCGTCGAAGTTCGGGGTGTCGGTGATGATCGCCGCGACCTTCTTGCCCTTCGTCTCCGGCAGCACGGTCAACATCTTGGCGAGCAGGGGCCCCTGCTGCTTGTAGGACATCGAGACGGCGAAGTACCACGGGTTGCCCCGCAGGCCGGCCTCGGTGACCCCAGCCGAGAAGTACGGCGTTTTGGCCTGGGCCGCGAAGGCACCACAGGCCTGGATCTGGTCGGTGCCGCCGCCCCCGGCGAAGATGAACGTCTCCGACTCCAATTCGCGGCAGACCTGGCGGGCGGAGTTGGGGTCGTAGCGGTCGTCGCGGAACAGGTACTCGATCTCCGAGCGACCGAGGACGGTCTTGCCCTGACGTTGCGTGATGTTGC
>CBDTZE010000358.1:0-2918 GCA_965364815.1 uncultured Nitriliruptoria bacterium
CACCCGCTCCTGCGCCCCTCCCGGCCACCGGTGGCGGGTTCGCGCTGCTGGGCCTGCTGACGGCCGCTGGCACGGTCCTGCTGCGTCGCCGCGGCTGAGGCTGGGCCGTCGCTGCGGGGTGACGCAGAAGACGACGAAGGGCGCACGTGATCGTGCGCCCTTCGTCGTGCGTCTCGTCAGATGCCGTTCTTGTGGATGCGCTCCGACGCGATGCGCAGGATCACCCGTTCTGACTCGACTTCGTTGGGGTAGTCCTTGCCGAAGTATCGCTGCGAGAGCTCGTCGATCTGGTCACGGGCTTCCTGGCCGCGGATCGTCTCGACAACGCGGCCCCGCACCTCGGCGTAGCGGTAGGGGTTGTCGCGGTCCCAGATCGTCACGGTGACACGGGGGTCGCGTTCGACGTTCTTGCACTTGGCCCGGTGGGCCTCGGTGTTGATCAGCACGTGCTCGTCGTCGGCGGCGACCCACATGACCTGCGTCTGGGGCGAACCGTCCTCGAACAACGTCGTGAAGGCGGCGAAGTTGGCTCCGCGGGCGAGGGCACGGACGTCGGCGTCCAGCGGCATTGGGGCTCCATCGGTCGGAAGACAAACATGCCCCACAACGGCGGTGCCGTGCCACGGCCATCCGTCCCTGACCCGGTCGGGACGGCCTTGTGGCCGAACCGGTGCGTCGGACGCCGCGATCCGCAACACTGTGTGTTCCGCCGTTCGACCTGCCAAGGAGACCTGATGCGCGTCGCCCAGATCCTCGCCAACAAGGGACGCGACGTGGCCACGATTGCCACGACGGCCACGATCCACGCCGCAGCCAAGGAGTTGGCGCGCCGCAAGATCGGCGCCCTCGTGGTCACCGACGACGGCAAGACGGTCGCGGGAATCCTCTCCGAGCGCGACGTCGTGCGCCTCCTGGGGGGCGAGGCGCCCGACCTCGCCACGCCGGTTTCGCAGGTGATGACCTCGACGGTGCACACGTGTGACGACGACGAGACGGTCGATCAGTTGATGATCACCATGACCGAGCGCCGCATCCGCCACGTGCCCGTGGTCAACGACGGGGCGCTCTCCGGGATGGTCTCGATCGGCGATGTCGTCAAGCAGCGCACCCAAGAACTCGAGGTCGAGTCCGAGGCGCTGAAGGACTATGTCACCGGCTCCAACTACTGAGAACACGGGCCACACGGGTTCGGGGCAGCAGGCGGTGCTTCCTACACTTGGGAGCACCACGCCCGGAGCACTGATGACCAACGATTCGATCCCCCTGCGCCACCGAGTCATCCACGGCCACGAGGTCGGCTATCGGATGGCGGGAGAGGGCCCGGTCGTCCTGTTGATCCACGGGATGGCCGGCAGTTCCCGCACCTGGCGTGATGTCATGCCGGCCCTGGCGGAGAAGTACACGGTCATCGCGCCGGACCTCTTGGGCCACGGCGAGTCCGCCAAGCCGATGGGTGACTACTCCCTGGGTGCTCACGCCTCCGGGGTGCGCGATCTGCTCGGGGCGCTCGGGTTCGATCGGGCGACGATCGTCGGTCAGTCACTGGGCGGCGGCGTCGCCATGCAGTTGGCCTACCAGCACCCCATGCTCGCTGAGCGGCTCGTCCTGATCGGTTCCGGCGGGCTGGGTCGTGAGGTCAACCCGATCCTGCGACTGTTCACCCTGCCCGGTGTGCAGTGGCTGATGCCCATCATCTTCCCCTCCTTCGTGGCGGAGAAGGGCAACGAGGTCGCGAAGGGGTTGGCGAAGCATGGCTGGCGCAACCCCCACCTCGCGGAGATGTGGCGCGCCTACACGGGCCTGGCCGAGGCAGAGAACCGCTCCGCCTTCGTCAAGACGCTCCGCGCCGTGATCGACCCGGGCGGCCAGTCCATCAGCGCCACGGACCGTCTGTACCTGACCTCGACGTTGCCCACCCTCATCATGTGGGGCGACAAGGACCCGATCATCCCGGTCCGTCACGCATACTCGGCGCACGAGGCCATGCCGAACAGCCGCCTCGAGATCTTCGAGGGCGCGGGTCACTTCCCGCACGTGGAGCGACCCGAAGAGGTCGTCGCACACCTGCTCGACTTCCTGGCCACCACCGAGACCAACGCCCCCGAGTCCATGGCGAACTTCTACCACCTGCTGGCGGCCGGCAAGGACCCGGAGTCCGAGGGTGCGAACGGCGGCAAGAAGGCCTCCGACGCCGCGTGAGGTGACGTCCGGCGGCTCAGCAGCCGCTGCCGCCCTCTGAGGGCCGGTCCTTGATCGAGGGATCGACGACCTCGATGTGGACGTGCGGGGTGTCGCGAGCTGCCGTGTGGTCGTTCACCTGCGACTCGAACGGCAGTTGGGTCGGACGGGGCGCCACGAGGGTCACGCCCGCCTCGACGCGGTCGCCCGCCCGGACCTGGACGCCGTCGATGTGCAGGAGTTTGACCTCCCACCCGGGATGGGCGTCGGGCTCGATGACGAGGAAGTCGTCGCTGTACTTGCAGTACAGCGTGTAGGTCCCGGAACGCTTGACGGTGCCGGTGACCGGCGCGTAGACGGCGGCGTCCTTGGGCAGTGCGACGTCGGCTGAGCCCCGGGGCGGGTTGTCCCGGCCCCGGGTCTCCATCGTGACGCCGAGGCTGCCGTGGGGCGTCATGTTGCGCGCCCCGTCATGATTCGACTCGTGGTACCCGATGACCTCGACGCGGTCGCTGGGCAGGTACAGGTCGACGTCGACGGCGGTGGCGAAGACCGGGACATTGGTCCGCGCGGGCGCGGCGTTGCTGCCGGTGGGACTCGGCGAGGGCGACGGCTGCGGAGCGGCGGTCGGTGTCGGTGTCGGCGTTGGACTCGGCTTGGGTGCCGGAGCGGCGGTCGGTGTCGGCGTCGGTGTCGGCGTCGGCTTCGGGGCCGGGGCGGCGCTGGGTGTGGGGCTCGAC
>CBDTZE010000359.1:0-2912 GCA_965364815.1 uncultured Nitriliruptoria bacterium
CGGGCGGCCTTCCAGGGCTATGTCGAGGCTGGTCGGTCGCTGGGATCGTTCGTCGACGGTCGCCAGGTCGCCACGGCCACTTCGTACCCGACCGACCTGTCGGTGCCCGGTGGGGAGCTGGTCCCGGTGCACGCCGTGACCGGCGTTGGGACCCTCCCGACCAATGCCCGCCAAGGGCACGGCCGGGGTCTGCTCACCCGACAGTTGCAGGAGGCCAAGGCGGCCGGTTCGGTCGCCTGCGTCCTCGAGGCCAGTGAGTCCCCGCTCTACGGCCGCTACGGATACGGCGCGGCGACGACTCGCGGGATCGTCGTCCTGCAGGCCGCAAGGTCACAGTTCCTCACGGAAATCGAGGAGCCCGGCCACTTCGACTACGCCGACGGCGGCGAGGCCGTCATGCACTTCGCCGGCCCGCTGTTCGACCAGTGGCGACGACTGCGCCCCGGTCAGGTCGGCCGTCCACCGCAGACGTGGGCACTGCAACTGGTGGACGTCCCGGCGTGGCGCGTGGGAGGCGCCGAGCTCTCGTGGGTGTTCCACGTCGGCGCCTCGGGTACGCCGGACGGCTATGTCGCCTATCGGATCGTCAACCGGTGGGACAACGGCCTGCCGGCCTCGGAAGCGCGTGTGACCGACCTGGTCGCGTTGAACGACGACGTCCGTGCCCTCCTGTTTCGGTTCGTCCTGGACCAGCCACTGGTGGAGTACGTGAACCTCACCGGGGCCCCCGAGGACGACTCCCTGGTGCAGCGCCTCGTCGACCCGCGCCGGGTCCGGACGGTGCAACGGGACGACGGCCTGTGGGTGCGGCTGCTCAACGTCCCGGCGGCGCTGAAGGCGCGGCGTTGGTTCGCGGACGGTGAGGTCGTCCTGGAGGTCAAGGACGACGTGCTGGGTGGCGTGGCTGGCCGCTGGCGCGTCACGGCGCGAGACGGCGTCGCAACGGTCGTCGAGACGGCGGACCCCGCAGACCTGGTGATGGGCGTCGCCGAGGTCTCGATGATCTGGCTCGGTGGTGTGACGGTGCGGACCCTGGTCGGTGCTGGCCGGATCGCCGCGACCTCGTCGGACCTCGTCGACCGGGCAACGGTCCTGTTCCGCGGCGTCGTGCAGCCCAACCACGTCGGGGAGTTCTGACGGTCCGGCCGTACGCTCCGACTCCCCGAGCAGGACCCACAGCCATGGCTGGCACACGCCCCGGCGGCGACATCACCTCGATCGAGGACCTCGACGTCGACCCGCGCGGCGGTCGAGTCCTGACCATCATCGGTGGGATCTTCGCGCTGGTGACCTTGGCCTGGCTGCCGTTCCTGATGGGGCCCCTGGCGATGACCTTCGGGACGCTGGGGCACGTCAAGCGCGACCCGTGGGGCATGCGTGTCGCCGTGGCTGGCGGGGTCTTCATGATCCTGTCGTTGTCGCTGCAGGCCTTGTTCTTCGGGTCCGGCGGAGTGGCGGCCTGACGGCCTCGCCGCGATCGAGCACGGGCGCGCCGTCTACGCTCGCGCCTGATGGTGGACGGAGAGACACGATGGAGCACGAGCGACCCGGTCGCCTCTTCGTCGTTTCGTTCGCCGACGACCAGGAACTGCGACGCGCCTTCGGTGCCACCGCCGGGGCCGAGCACCTCACCCTGGTTCGTGATGCAGCACGCGTTGTCGTGGCCGGTGTGACGCGGGTGGTCGAGGGCGGCGTCATCGCCGATCCCGACCGTGTCATCGTCCTGGTCGACCCCTCGCTGCTGACCGACGGGCCGCTCGAGTCGCGACGCGACGGGCTGGTCGACGTGGTCGACTCACCGGAGGGCCTCGACCTCGTCGGCGACGCCACGGTGCTGGTCGGGCGCATGGCCTGGGGTGCCGGTCTGCAAGGCTGGCGCGACGGGGACCTCTCCCGGCGCGACGCCATCCACCGAATTTCTCGCGACCTCGTCGCCTTCATCTCCAACTACACCAAGGCAGCCTGATGGCCGTGATCAAGACCATTGACCTCGTCGGCGTTTCGCCGATCTCGTGGCAGGACGCGGCTGAGCGCGCCCTGAACGAGGCGTCCAAGACCCTCCGTGGCGTCGAGGGCATGACCGTCCTCGACCAGTCCGCGGTGGTCGCCGAAGGCACCGTCTCGGAGTACCACACCCACGTGCGGATCAAGTTCCGCATCGACCGCTGACGCCGGTCAGATCAGGCGGCGGTCGGCGGCCCAGCGAGTGAGCTCGTTGCGGTTGCTGAGTTGCAGTTTTCGCAGCACCGCGGAGACGTGGGTCTCGATGGTCTTGACCGACAGGTGCAGCTTCGCGGCGACCTCCTTGTAGGTCAGGCCGCGGGCGATGTGGCGCAGCACTTCCTTCTCGCGAGGGGTGAGCTGATCCATCTCGGGATCCGCGTCGGCGCCCGGCGGCAGCGCGCCGGCGAACGCGTCGAGGACGAACCCGGCGAGGCGGGGTGAGAACACGGCGTCGCCGGCGTGCACCCTCGCGATGGCGTCGAGCAGTTCCGCGGTCTCGATGGTCTTGGTGACGTAGCCCCGCGCCCCGGCGCGGATGACGGCGACGACGTCCTCAGCCGCATCCGAGGCGGACAGGGCGAGGAAGGTGGCGTCAGGGCGCTCGGCGTGCACGCCCTCGATGACCGCGGCGCCGCCGCCGCCTGGCAGGTGGACGTCCAGCAGGACGACGTCGGGCTCGGTGCGGCGGATCCCGGCGATGGCCTCGTCGACCTCGGACGCCGTGCCGACGATGTTGCACCCGCCGCCGAGCTCCGCCTGGACGCCCGACAGGAACAGGCGATGGTCGTCCACCAGGAAGACGCGAACGTGCCGGGCGGGGGAGATCGACTCAGGCATCGGAGGGCTCCGTCGGCAGGGGGGTGTCGCGGTCGTGGCCGGGTGTGGCGGGTGTGGCGGGGCGCAGGGGG
>CBDTZE010000360.1:0-2897 GCA_965364815.1 uncultured Nitriliruptoria bacterium
CCCGAGTCGATTGCGGTCGAGCCGGAGCCCGTCGCGGTCGATCCGGAACCCGTCGCCGTCGAGCCGGAGTCGATCGCTGTCGATCCCGAACCGATCGCTGTCGATCCCGAACCGGTCGCGGTGGAGCCCGACCCCGAGCCGGTCCGTGATGCGCCGCCGCTGGCATGGGCCGTCAAGCCGAACCCGGCACCGAACCTGGCACCGGAGCTTGAGCCGCTCGCCCCGGTCGACGAGGAATGGCACGAACCCACCGCCGAGTCGGTGACCGACGTCCCGGAGGCCTCGCCGCCTGAGGCCTCGCTGCCCGAGTCACGCCAAGACGCCGATGAACGCGCCGAGTTCGCCCAGGAGTTGACGGCGCTGCACCAGGCGCCGCCCACCGAGGGTGGCCTTCCGTCCTTCACCAAGCCGCCGGAACGTGTCTCGCCGCCGCCGCTGATCGTCGACCCCCGGACGGCGGCAGGTTGGCACGAGGAACCGTCGACCACGGATGACGAGCCGGCGCCGACGCCCCCGCCTCCACCGGCGCGCCCCGCGTCCGACGCCGATCCGACGCTGTTCACGGCTCGGGGCGGCAAGCCACGCAAGCGCGGCCGCTGAGCAACTCCGGTCAGGGCCCGAACAGGTCAAGCACGATCCCGTGCACCAGTCCGCGGTCGTCGAGGTAGAGGTCGACGGCGAACCACTGCAGGCACGAGTCGATCCCGCCGGGCGTGATGCCCAGTCGCGTGAAGTCGGCCAGTTCGGCCGGTGCGGGACGCGGGGGGCCGGCGCAGTGTGGATGGTCGCCGATGGACACCACGAGATGTTCCGTCCTCGCCAGTTGGTCGAGCACGGAGAACGGTCCCGAGAACCCCTCGTAGCCCTCGCCGTCTTCGGCGAAGCTCCACGCGTCAGGGTCGGCGAGGTCGGCGCGGACGACCGCGCGCTGACGGCCGGACTGTCCCAGGACCAGCAGCACCTCGTCGGCAAGGAAGAGGTCGCCCAGGTCCGCCAGCTCCTCGGGGTCCTGGCCACGGGCCCAGTAGGACGCGACGAGGAAGTGCTCGCGTTCGCCCAGCCCTTCCAGGCCGGGTCCTGGCTCGACCACCAGCCCGCCACCGGCCTCGCCCGGGAGTGGGCCATCGGGAAGCTCGAGGGGCAACACGGCCACGTTCGTCGCCGCATTGACCAGTTGGCGGTCGCCCAGCGGCTCGTCGAGTTCCAACACGAACGCGGTGAGCGGGTTGCCCTGGCAAGTCTGGCCGCCGTCCAGGGTGCGGACCACGAGCACGACGCGGACTTCGTCGGCCGTGTACTCGACAGCATCGACGCGGACACGGCCGTCGGCGGTCTGCCCGGAGGCGCAGGCCTCCTCGGTCACCAGCAGCGGGATCGCCCGGTCGTCCGGGCCGACCTGGGCCTCGGGGTTGATCGAGAACTGGGCTTGCGAGGTCGCGCCACCCCGGACGATCGCGTCCTCGAGGCTGCACGCCGTGAGGGCGAACAGGGCCGGGGCCGCGATGGCCAGGGTCCGTCGTCGTGTGGCCAGGCGCATGGCGGTGCTCCGATCTGCGAGGCGTGCTGCATGGTCAGACGCTGGCGAGGTCCGTCAGGTTGCCACCGGGGGGGAAAGAAGGTCGGGACGCACGAACCGGCGCAGCGCGGCGGGGTCCTTGTCGACGTCGATGGTGACGACGGTCCGGGCAACGTCGACGACCTCGGCGAGGAACTCGCGGTGCGCGCCCTTGGTCGGGTCCTCGCGCGTGTCCTTGGCGTACCCGATGACCAGCACGGCTTCGCGGCCGTCGTCCTTGCGTCGCAGGACACGGCCCAGTCGCTGGATCATCTGGCGCCGGGTCCGAAAGGCGGCCAGCACGATCGCCACGTCGGCGTCCGGGACGTCCACGCCCTCGTCCAGCACGCGGGGCGCCGTGACGACGTCGAGGTTGCCCTTGGCGAACTGCGCCAGGCGGATCCGGCGCTTGTCCCCGGGCAGGTCCCCGTGGATCTCCTCCGCCTTGAGCCCGGTCTTGCTCAGCAGGCGTGCAGACTGTTCCGCCTGCTCGACGGTGTCGGTGAAGACCAGCGACCGCCGTCCCAGGAGCGCGGGGGAGACCGTTCCGACGATGTCGAGCTTTCCTGCTGCCGTTGCCGCGACATCTCGGCGGCCCCGGATGGCGGACATCCACTGTCGCGCGAGCATGACCTGCTGGCGGTTGCTGCCTCCGCTGCCGCCGTCGGCCCGGGCGATGATCTCCGCGGCCTTCTGCACGGCCTTGCGCGGGTCGCGCGGGAAGCCGGGGGTGGAGCCCAGGGCCCCGAACAGCTCCCTTGCGCGGCGGTCGAGGGTGTCGTACTCCTCGCGCTCCGAGGGCTCCAGATCGGTCCCGGCGAACGCCACCCGGAACGGCGCGATCACGCCGTCGCGGGCCGCGTCACCGAAGCTGTAGTCGAAGACCACGCCGCCGAAGTACGGACCCAGCACGTCCTCGATCCCGTCGTCGTTGCGTTCGTACGTCGCGGTCAGGGCCAGGCGCATCGCGAAGGCCGGGCGCAGGGCGGCACCCCAGGTCGGGGCGCCGTAGCGGTGGGCCTCGTCCGCGATCAGCAGACCGACGCAGCCGGGGCGCGGCTCCAACGGGACCTCGGCCGCGCTGTTGGGTGTGGCGACCACGACGTCGCGGTCGTGCAGGTCGTCCCCGTGCCCGCCACCCAGGCGACCGACCGAGGCGTCCGGCAGGAGGCGCTTGAGTTCACGGACCCACTGGTCGATCAGGTCGAGGGTCGGCGCGAGCACCAGCACCTGGCCGCCCCGTGACAGGCAGGCCCGCACGCAGGCGATCGCCAGGCGGGTCTTGCCCGTGCCGGTCACGGCCTCGACGACGCCGCTGCAGCCGGCACTGGCCCACGCGGCG
>CBDTZE010000361.1:0-2860 GCA_965364815.1 uncultured Nitriliruptoria bacterium
TCGTGCGGTTGGTCTCGTTGGTGTCCGTGCCGACCGCGTCGGAGCGGACGTAGACGTTGCCGCGGAAGATGGTGCGGCACTTGCCCTGCAACGCGCCCTTGTAGAGGACGTCGCTGGTGCCGTGCGGCGTGAGGTGACGCATGTACGGCTGCAGGTCGAAGTGCTGGCCCTCGTCTGCGACGTAGATGCCGGACGGGCGCGTCTCCGAGCCGGGGCCGAGCAGGTCGACCTCGGGACGCAGGCGCACGACCTTGCCGCCGATGGTGACGGCGAGGTGGTGGTGCACGGCGTTGCGCTGCAGCGCGGCCTTCTGGAGGCCCAGGTGGGTGATGTTGGGGCCCCACTCCTGCAGGCTCAGCACATCGACGCGCGCGCCGTCGGCGATCGCGACCTCGACGACCTCGTCGACCAGTGCTTCCTGGTCGGCCGGGACGTCCGAGGAGTGCTCGAGGTAGATCGTGGCCTTCGCGTGGTGCTCGGCGACGACCAGCACGCGGGGCAGGTGGATGCCCGGCTGCGTGACGTGGATCCGGATGCCGATCGGGTTCGCGATCTCGACCTCGGCCGGGATGAAGACGAACACGCCGTCGGTCCAGGCCGCGTCGTTGACCGTGATGGTGCGGTCCTCGTCGGCGCCGCTGCCCTCACCGGAGGTGGTCTGGGCACCGAGGTGCTCGCGGACCAGGGCCTCGTGGGTCTCGGCCGCGCGGGCCAGGGAGGTGACGACCACGCCAGCGAGGGAGACCTCGTCGGAGAGTTCGGCCATCGCCAGGCGGCCGTCGACGATCCGGACGAATCCCGCAGGATCGTCGACGGAGGCGGCGAGGCCGTCGGGCAGTTCCGAGGCGTCGACGTCACTGCCCGTCACGACGGGCAGGCCCATCGGCAGACGGTCAAAGCGCGTGTTGCGCCAGAACTCGTCCATGCGGGAGTTCGGCCACGCCTGGTCAGCGAAGCGCTTGGACGCGGTGTGGCGGCGCTCGGCCAGCCAGGACGGCAGGCCGGCAGCCTCGTCGCGGGCGGCGACGGCGTCGGGGGACGCGAAGGCCTCGAGGCCTTCGGTCGCGGGGGAAGTGTCGGTGGTCATCGTCGTGGGACGCTTTCAGGTGGACCCTGCGCCGATCGGGTCGTCGATCGGCGCGGGGTCGGGACGTGCAGGGGGGTTGGTGCGTCGGGTCAGCCGACCGCACCTTCCATCTCGATCTCGATGAGACGGTTCAGTTCAACGGCGTACTCCATGGGGAGCTCACGGGCGATGGGCTCGATGAAGCCGCGCACGATCATTGCCGTGGCCTCGTCGACGTTGATGCCTCGGGCCTGCATGTAGAAGAGCTGGTCGTCGCTGAGCTTCGAGGCCGTGGCCTCGTGCTCGATCGTCGCGTCCTCCTGCTCGACCTCCATGTAGGGGTAGGTGTCGGAGCGGGAGGCGGTGTCCAGCATCAGGGCGTCGCACTTGACGGATGCCCGGCAGCCGGTCATGCCCTTCTCGACCTGGACCAGGCCGCGGTAGCTGGTGCGACCGGTGCCCTTGGAGATCGACTTGGACAGGACGTTCGACGTCGTGTTCGGGGCGGCGTGGACCATCTTGGCGCCGGTGTCCTGGTGCTGGCCGTCCTTGGCGTACGCCACGGACAGGACCTCACCCTTGGCACCCTCGCCGGTCAGCCAGACCGCCGGGTACTTCATCGTGACCTTGGACCCGATGTTCCCGTCGATCCACTCCATCGTCGCGTTCTTCTCCGCGACGGCGCGCTTCGTGACGAGGTTGTAGACGTTGGTCGACCAGTTCTGGATCGTCGAGTAACGGACGCGAGCGCCCTCCTTGACGATGATCTCGACGACCGCGGAGTGCAGCGAGTCGGACGAGTAGATCGGGGCGGTGCAGCCCTCGACATAGTGCACGTACGAGCCCGGCTCAGCGATGATGAGGGTGCGCTCGAACTGCCCCATGTTCTCCTTGTTGATCCGGAAGTAGGCCTGCAGCGGGATGTCGACCTTGACGCCCTCGGGGATCACGATGAAGGAGCCACCGGACCACACGGCGGTGTTCAGCGCCGCCAACTTGTTGTCGTTGGGCGGGATGACCGTCGCGAAGTGCTTGCGGAACAGTTCCTCGTGCTCACGCAGCGCCGTGTCGGTGTCCATGAAGATGACACCCTGCTCCTCGAGGTCCTCGCGGACCTTGTGGTAGAGCACGGTGGACTCGTACTGCGCCGCGACGCCGGCGACGAGGCGCTTGCGCTCCGCCTCCGGGATGCCCAGCTTCTCGTAGGTCTCGAGGATCTCCGGCGGGAGGCCCTCCCAGTCGTCGGACTGACCCTCGGATGCCTCGACGTAGTAGTAGATGTCGTCGAAGTGGATGTCGGAGAGGTCCGAGCCCCAGTTGGGCATCGGGCGGCGCTCGTAGGCCTCGAAGGCGCGCAGACGCAGGTCGCGCATCCACGCGGGCTCGTCCTTGCGCTCGGAGATCGCAGCGACGGTCTCACGCGTCAGCCCACGGCCCGAGGTGAAGGCGTAGCCCTCGTCGGAGTCCGACCAGCCGAACTTGTACTCGTCGAGGTCCTTGGCGAGCTGCGCCTGCGAGGCCTTGGCCTCGGAGACGGGTGCGTCGGGAAGGACGATCTCTGCTGCGGGGGTGTTGTCCACGGTGGTCACGCTCCTGGGAGGGTGTGGGCGGTGGTCTGAGGATTTTGTGAGTTCGTGCCGGGCAGCCCGGTGGGCGCCAGCGGCAGGTTCTTGCGTTCGCCGGCCACGACGTCGGCGCTGGGCCGGATGCTCACGCAGCAGACGCAGGAATCTGCGCCGCTGGCGATGGTCGACTGGCGGCTGACCTGGACCTCGCGACCCAGGACGCGGCTGA
>CBDTZE010000362.1:0-2834 GCA_965364815.1 uncultured Nitriliruptoria bacterium
ACGAGGGCGGTCACGCCGGCGGCTGCTGCCGTCCACCAGACCTCGCCCCACGTCACACCCAGCGCGTCGCCGAAAAGGATCGCCGTGAGGTCCCCGGCGTACGAACCCTTGAGCGAGATGATGGTCACGCCCAACGCGAGCATGCCGACGAACAGCAGGCCGATCGAGGTGTCCTCGGGCAGACGCGATCGTTTCCCGACGACGTTGATGCCGCCGACCATGACCAACGCAGAGACCGCCGCCCCGATCCCGAGGTTCAGGTCCAGCAGGAACGCGACGGCGATGCCCGGGATGACGCCGTGGGCCATCGCATCGCCCATGAACGTCATGCCTCGCAGCACCACCCACGTCCCGATGACCGAGGTCGTGAGCACGGTGAACAGCGACGCCAACAGGGCGCGTTGCAGGAAGACGTTGTCCAAGAACGGGTCGAGGAAGAACTCCATCAGCACTCCCCCAGCGCGCCGGCCACGTCGGTCGCCAGGTCCCCGAGGACACGGAACAACGAGGTGCCGACCCCGTCGGGCGTCGTGTCCTCTGCCTCCGGGACGACGCGCCACGGAGTGACGCGAAGCTCGACAACGCGGACATCAGCGTCGACCTCGGCCGCGATGGCCGCCGCGACCGCAGTCGACTCGGTCGACTCGGCGAAGATCGCCGGGACCCGTCGGTCACGGATGATCTCGACCAGGGCGGCCAGGTCCTTCGCGCTCGGCTCGGCCTGGCTGGACGACCCTGGCAGCACGGTCCCCACGACCTCGAAGTCGAACCGCGCCGCGAAGTACCCCAAGGCGTCGTGGTTGGTGACCAGCACGCGGCACTCCGCGGGCACAACGGCCAGAACATCGACCATCTGCTGATGGAGGTCGGCGAAGGACGACTGGACCAACTCCTGCGCCATGCGGACGCCGTCCGCCGGCAGCACACCGGCATCGACCAAGGCCGCGGAGATCGCCGGGGCCACCTGCACGATCCGGAGCGGGTCGAGCCAGACGTGCGGGTCGAGGCTGCCCGTGTCGTCGTCGTGGTCGCCGGCGTAGGGCTGCGGGTCGGCCTGTTCGGCCACCCACAGCACGGCGACGCCGTCCGCCTCGGCCGAGGTGATGATTGACGTCAGCGCGGCTTCGAGGCCCAGTCCGTTGGCGATCACCAGGTCTGCCGACTGCAGCGCAGCGACATCCCGGGCCGACGGCTGGTAGCCGTGCGGGTCCTGGCCCTCGTCCATGAGGATCAGCAGGTCGCCCTCGGCCAGCGGCCACATGTCGACCACGCTGCCGAGGGCAGATGTCGTGACCACGACCCGGGGGCCATTGGCGGTTCGCGAGCCACCGTCGCCTGAGCCGCTGCCGCAGGCGACACCCAGCAACGACAGGAGCGAAAGCAGGACGACAAGGGTGCGCGACATGACGGACTCCAGAGGGCGACCGAGGCTGCAACGATACGAATTCAGGAACCATTCCCAAAACGTTTCCGACTTCGCGATCGGGCCCTGCGAGCACCGCCGTAGATTCGTCCGTCCCGAACCCCCGAGTCGCCCATGTCCTGGTCCGTTGATCACATCCCCTCGCTCACCGGCAAGGTGGCCGTCATCACGGGCGCCAACGGAGGGCTGGGACTGGCCAGCGCCAAGGCCATCGCGGCCCGGGGCGCGCACGTCGTGCTGGCCGTCCGCAACCAGGAAAAGGCCGCCAACGCCCAGCGCGAGATCCTGTCCGAGGTCGCCAATGCCTCGCTGGAACTGGTCGAGCTGGACTTGGGTTCGCTGGCCTCGGTCAAGAAGGCCGCCGACGCCATCGCGGCCAAGCACGACCAGGTCGACATCCTGCTCTGCAACGCCGGGCTGATGGCCATGCCGGAGAGCCAGACTGCCGACGGTTTCGAGATGCAGTTCGGGGTCAACCACCTCGGCCACTGGGCCCTGACCTCACACCTGCTGCCCACCATCGTGAAGACCGACGGGGCGCGGGTCGTCACCGTCAGCTCGACGGCCCAGCACACGGGGCGGGCCGTCAACCCCGACAACCCGCACATGCGTGGCAACTACGACGCCTGGCGGATGTACGGCCAGACGAAGTTGGCCAATCGACACTTCGCCGTCGGCCTGCAGCAGCAGTTCGACCGCGCCGGCGTCACGAACAAGGCACTGTCGAGCCAGCCGGGCCTGACCAACAGCGACCTGCAGTCACGCACGGTCCGCGAGGGTGGAGCAGGGATGCTCGGCCCCTTCTTCCACCGCATCACCGACCGCGTCGGGATGGACACCGACACCGGGGCGCTGAGTCAACTGCGTGCCTGCACCGACCCCGACGCCCCCGGCGGCGGTTTCTACGGCCCGGTGTTCGGCATCACTGGTCCACCGATCCTCAAACCGCTGGTCCGCCCCGGTTCGGACGACGCCATCCGCGTCCTGTGGGAGGTCTCGGAACGCGAGACCGGCCTGAAGGTCGACGTCGACGCAGCACGGAACGCCGCATGAAGAAGCGCGAACACCAGAAGGTCGGCCCCGAGTTCCTCGCCACGGCCCCGACCCGGGTCGTGACGACCCAACTCCTTCCCGTCCCCGCCGACGTCGCGTTCCGCTGCCTCGAGGATGCGGACGCCTGGAAGCAGTGGCTCGACATCGAGGTGACCTGGACGTCGGCGCTGGGCAATGGGGCGACCCGGACGGTCGTGGCGTCGGTCGGCGAGACCGACGAGAAGTTCTTCGTCTGGGAGGACGGCAAGCGGATGGCCTTCCGCTTCGACGCCTCGCCGCTGCCGATCACCGCGTTCGCCGAGGACTACGTCCTGATCCCCAACACCAAGGGGACGTGCACGCTGGAGTGGACCGTCGC
>CBDTZE010000363.1:0-2827 GCA_965364815.1 uncultured Nitriliruptoria bacterium
GCCACACGCCACGGCCAGGCGGGCAGCGGCGAGGTGGCGCGAGGCGGACAGGGCGACGACCAACGGGTCGTGGACCTTGCCGGCCCGCGCCTGGTCGCAGGCCACGTCCACCCGGATGCGGATGTTCTGGGGATCGCGGATGTCGAGCTGCGACGTCGGGTCCAGCGCGGTGATCCCGCGGATGATCCCGGTGGCATCGAAGTCGAAGTCGATGTCGTGGCGTTCGGTCACGCCTTCGAGGATCTCGACCATGACCTCGGCGAGGTTGCCGACGACGGGCGTGTCCTCGACGGTCTCGGTGACCTGCAGCGCGCTGAGGTAGCAGGCGATGGGTTCGCCGACCCGGATGTCGATCTCGCCGTCACCACCGCAGTCGACCCCCGACGACCCGGCGAGCGCGTTGGTCAGGCGTGCCAGCGTGGCGACCGATCCGTAGCTGACGTCGCCTTCCTTGATCGCGCTGTCCACAGACGGCTCGACGGACTCGCCGGTGTCGACGGCCACGCGGTTGCCGGAGACCAGGCCGATGACCCGGATCTCGTGCGCCTGCAAGGCCTCGATCGCTTCGTTGGCGGTCGGGCGGGCCTCGGCCTGCAGGGGCTCGTCAGTGAGATGGACAACGACGCGGACAGCGCCGTGGCGCCAGTGGGCGTTCCAGCCCTCGGGCGGGCCGAAGCCGGCGGTGGTGTCCGGCAGGCCGGTACCGGTCGCGATCTGGTGCAGGGCCGTGTAGGCGGTCTCGTACCCACCGCCTGCGCGCAGGGACTCCAGCGCCCGGCCGAAGGCGGGGTCGTTGGGCGGCCCGATGTCCTTGTGCAGTTGGTAGCGCCAGCCACCCGAATACCCGCCGAGGCCGACGTTCAGGTCGATGCGTCGCCGGGTCAACTCACGCGTGACGTCCGCCATCTTGCGAGCCAGCGCATCCATCTCCTCCTGCATCGATCCCGACTGGTCGAACAGGAAGAACACGTCCAGTGCGGTGCGGTTGCGCGGCAGGTCGAAGGTCATGTCGACCACGGCGGACTCACCCACGGCCAGGCGCACGACCTCGTTGGCCCAGTCGAACTTTCCCGGCAGCGGACCCAGTGGGTTGAGCGGGTCGAACGCCCCGACCTCGAACCCGACCTGGGGAATCCGGGGCAGGGTCACGAACCCGAGGTCACCCAGCACGGGCAGGACCGTCGGGGCGAGGAACCACGTGGTCTCCGAGCCGTGGATCGGCTGGACGTCGTGCAACGGCCCGAGGCTGGAGCCGTCGAGCCACCGCCACGTCCCGGCCGCGGCGTCGAACTGGTGCGCCCCGGCGTCGCTGGTGGCGAGGAACAGGCCGGGTGTCGCCCCGCCGGCCACGTCGGTGACGTTGCCACGCATGTCCGAGGTGTGGGCTCGCCAGGTGCGGCCGTTGTCGCCCGTGACGACGGTGACCTCCTGCGAGCCCTCGGTGGTGTTCACGTCCAGCACCGCGAGAACGAACGGCAGGTCCCCGGCCGGACCGGGCGTCATCGCGATGTCGACGACCTCGCCAACCTCGCCGAGGAAGTCGACGACGCCAGACAGTTCGTGCTCTGACCACGAACGGCCGCCGTTCGTGGTGCTCAGCACCGAAGAACCGAAACTCGTCGCCCACAGCGTGTCGGCGTCGTCATGGTCGATCGCCAGGGCCAGTGGGTCGGCCGGTCGGCGGCCCTCGGTCTCGCCGACGCCGCCCAGCACGGCGTTCATCCGCTTGAAGGTCAGGCCGCCGTCGTCGGATCGATAGAACTCGGTGTCCGGCCAGGTCGACAGGCGGACGTAGACGACGTCGGGGTCGGACGGGGCGATCTCGATCGCGCAGCCCATCGCGTGGTCGCAGCGGACCCACTCGACGCCGACCGGCAGCGCGGTGGGCAGGCCCCGGCCACCCAGTTCGAAGCTCCGACCCCCGTCGGCCGACACCATCGTCTGAACGCGAACCGCACCGCCGTAGTCGAGGTCGTAGACCAGCGCAACGATCCGCTCGTCGCCGGTCTCGCGGTCGGACATCGCGACGTCCATGAAGACGGCGCTGGATTCCTGCAGGTCCGAGGCCAGGTCAACGTTGGAAGACAGCGTGAGTGCCTCGTCCCAGGTGCAGCCCGCGTCGCGCGTGACCTGCAGCGAGCGCGAGTCCACCACCGCCGCCTGGCTGCCCTGGTTCTGGCCGATGGCGAACCCGACGAAGTCGTCGACGTTGCTGTTCACGGGGCGGTCGTCGGCGCGTGGCGGCAACGGCCGCACGGTGCCCCAGGGGCGTTCCTCGAGTTCCTCGTACGCGCAGGCAGGCTGGGCCGGCTCCGCAGCCAGCAACGGCAGGGCCATCAGCGCAGCCGCAACCATGGCCAGCAAGCGGCGCATGGGGACTCCGGGCATCGAGGACGGTGCGGGGGCGCGGACCGATGGGGCGCAGACGGACGGGGCGCGGACGCCAACGACAAAACCCCGGTCCCCGCCAGCAACCTAGAGAACAATGACCAGTCGTTCAATGGTCATGCTGCTGGGCGGACGCCGCGGGTGTCGAGGCAGGAGGACGGTCACCGGATGTCGGCGCGCCGGCTCACGTGCTGGTCCTGGCGACGGCGAGCCAGCACGGCGGCGCCTCCGGTCATCGCCAACGCCCCGAGCGCAGTCGCGCCGACGGGCGCGTCACGGCTCTCGCGACGGGCCGTGAACTCGTAGGCGACGCCGGGTTCCTCGTCACCGCTGCCCGATGGTCCGATCGACGCAGCCTGCCGTTGCTGCTGTTCCTGCTGGGCGGCTGCGGCTCCGACCTGGGGGACCGACGAGTTGGCCGACGACACCGCGTTGGCCT
>CBDTZE010000364.1:0-2827 GCA_965364815.1 uncultured Nitriliruptoria bacterium
CGGCCGAGCCCGCCAGGACGTGGCTGAACCGGAGACCGTGCCGGAGACCTGATTCCCGGTCGCTTCAGCCCGCGGCGATGAGCGCGACGCCGATCCCGGCAAGCGCCATCCCGACCAACTGGACCCGCTGCAGGCGTTCCTTGAGCACCACCCTGGCCAGCAGGACCGTGAAGGCCGGGTAGAGCGAACTGAGCACGGCGACCACGGACAGCAGGCCTTCGCGCGTCGCCAGCAGGTAGGCAACGTTCGCGGCATTGTCCAGCACGCCCACAGCCAGTACTGGCCACAGCGTCGAGCGGTGAGGCAGCCGGGCAGCGCCGCTGGAGAGCATCCACGCGACGCTGGCGGCGATGCCCGCGGCCTTGAGTGGGACCAGGGGCCACAGCCCGGCGTCGTCGGGCATCTCCCCCAGGACGATGAAGATCGCGGCGAACCCGATCCCGCTCACGACGGCGTAGCGCAGGGCCTCCGCGTTGACGGGGCGCGTGCCGTCGACGGGTTCCTCGCGAGCCACCAGCACGATCGCGCCAAGCGCGGCCAGGATGCCGACCCAGACGACGGGGCCCGGACGTTCACCGGTGACGACGCCGAAGAGGACGGGCAGGGTCGCGGCGACCACCCCGGTGACCGGCGCGACGACGGAGATCGTCCCGACGCTGAGCCCTCGGTAGAGCGCCGCCACGCCGACGGCGCCGAACACGCCACCCACGGCCGCCAGGAGGGCATCGCCGCCACCGATCGACCCGTCCCCCAGCAACGCCAGGGAGCCCACGCCGACGAGGCCAAGCACCATGGTCCACGTGGTGATCGCGGCGGTGCGGTCCTCGTCCGTCGCGGCCTCGGCCATGCCGCCGAAGAAGTCCGCCACACCCCAACTCGCAGCAGACAGCAAGGCGAGCAGGACGGCCACGGCAACGCTTTGTTCGGGGCTGCGACGCTACGTGGAGCCGTGACGGCTCCTCGACTTCGGTCAGCCTCGGTCGTGATCCAGCAACGCGGTCCCGACCAGCACCAGTCCACCGATGGCGGCGACCAGGAAGAAGATCATGGCCAGTGCCGGATACCCCAGGATGGTCGCGTCTGTCTCGATCCGCATGAGCATCGCCGCGCCGATGATCAGTGCGGCCAGGACCAGACCGGCGGTGACGCGGTTCGCCAGTTGCCGGATCGTCGACATGAGCCGGTCCTCGTCGAAGGCATCCACCTCGACGCGGAAGCCGCCGTCGGCCAACGCTCCGAGAATTTTGTTGGCGCGCCCGGGCAGCTCCTCGGCGAACTCCTTGGCGTCGAGGATCGGACGGAGCATGCGGCTGGGCGAGAGCTGATCCAGCGACGACTCGGTCAGCAACGTCCCGGCGTGGCGACGGATGGCCTCCTCGACCTCGTAGGCGGGCGCGAGGGCGCGGCCGACCTGGTCGAGGGAGAGCAGTGCACGCGCCAGGAGCGTGAGCTCCGACGGCGGCCGCAGGCCACATTCACCGGAGATCCTCGCGACCTCCAACAGGATGGTCCCGAAGCCGAGGTCCTCGGCAGCCAGCTCGTGATACGCCCCGATCAGCTCCGCGATCCGCTGGCGGAACTGCAGCTCGTCGAAGTTCTCGCCGGGACGAGCCAGCGCCAGGCCGGCGTCGGCTGCGTGCTCGACCTCGTCGTCCGCGACGGCGAGCAGCAGTCGCAACAGGCCCTCGCGAGCACCGGGACGGATCCGTAGGACCATGCCGGCGTCCAGCAGACCCAGTCGGTCGTCGTCGGTCAGGACGAGGTTGCCGGGATGGGGATCGGCGTGCACGAAGCCGTCGGTCAGCACCTGCTGGAGCCACGCCTTGAACATCTGGTCGACCAGGACACCGCCGTCGAGTTCCAACAGGCGCAGGTCCGTGACGTCCGTCACCTTGGTCCCGGCGACGTAGTCCATGACCAGGACGCGCGAGGTGCTCAGATCGGCAACGTGCCCGGGGACGAGCAGCCGGTCGAAACCGGCCAGCTCTTCACGCAGGCGTTCGAGGTTGCTGGCCTCGCGCCGGTAGTCGAGCTCCCTGGCAAGCGCGTTCTTGAACTGCGCCACCACGTCGACCACACCGAAGTTCCGCGCCGGGGCGCTGTGCTTCTCCAGCAGCGCGGCGAGCCCCTCGAAAGCCTCGAGGTCGGGACGGACCCGTTCGCGGACGTCGGGGCGCTGCACCTTGACCGCGACCTCACGACCGTCGCGAAGGGTGGCGCGGTGGACCTGGCCCAGTGACGCCGACGCCAGTGGCTCCTCGTCGAAGGTCGCGAACACCTTGGTGAGGCGCACGGCGAGTTCCGCCTCGATGATCTCCCGGATCGTCTCGAAGGCGATGGGCTCGACGTCATCGTGCAGCCGCTGCAGATCCTCGATGACTGCTGGCGGCAGCAGGTCGGCCCGCGTCGCCAGCAACTGGCCGAACTTCACCCAGGCCGGGCCGCGGGCCTCGAGGTCCGCCGCCAGGGACCGACCGCTGGCGTCGGGATCGTCGACGACGTCCGTCGCTCCCGCGGCGTCCAGGAAGCCGGCGTCCGCGACCAGGGCCCTCCCGCCGTGGGCACGGAGCAGCGTGATCATGTCCGCATACCGACGGAGGTGTTCGGGGCGCAGGGAGAGCATGAGGGGCCTCGCAGGCGTCGAGGTCGAGAACAGACGAGCAGCAGTCATGCCCCGGCGGGCGGTGGCCCACACGCGCCTGCACGCGCGCCGATCGTCCTTCGCCGCGCGGCACGGTTGCCGGGCGTCCGGCAGCCGGGGATACCGTCGAGGCTTCATCCTCAGTGGAGACACCGCACTTGGCCACCATCTTCTACGACAAGGACG
>CBDTZE010000365.1:0-2818 GCA_965364815.1 uncultured Nitriliruptoria bacterium
GCGCAGTAATGTCGCCGTCATGACTGACAACACTTCCGAACAACGCCTTGCCCTCTACATCGACCACGAGAACGTGGCGATCGGGGCCCGCGACATCGGCCTGAAGTTCACCATGGCGCCCCTGCTGGACGCCCTCGCGGAGCGGGGGCGCGTCGTCGTGCGCCGCTCCTATGGTGACTGGAACCTGTTCCGCGAGGATCGACGCGACATGGTCGACGGCCACGTCGAACTGATGGAGATCCCGCAGCGCTCGGACACGCATCGCAAGAACGCTGCCGACATCCAGATGGCGCTCGACGCGCTTGAACTCGCCTTCTCTCGCGACTTCGTGTCGACGTTCGTCGTCGTCTCCGGGGACTCGGACTTCACCCCGTTGGTCGCGAAGCTGCGCCAGCTGGACAAGCGGGTCATCGGCGTGGGCCTCAAGGGCTCGACGTCGGCGCTCCTGCCCAAGGCCTGCGACGAGTTCATCTTCTACGACAAGCTCGAAGGCGTCCTGCCACGCGAGCCGCGCTCGAAGAACCAGAGCTCGGGGCCCGGCCGCAAGAAGACGTCGTCCAGCTCCTCGTCGGGCCGCGGTGGCGGTGGTGGCGGAACCAAGTCTTCCGCCAAGTCCACGCAGAAGGCGGACCTCGAGGCCATGAAGCGCACGCTGACCAAGACCCTCTCGGGTCTGCAGTCGGCGGATGCGACAGGGATCCTCGCGTCGAACCTGAAGCGCGCCATGCTGCGCAAGGACCCGACGTTCGCCGAGGGCGACTACGGGTTCCGTGGCTTCCGTGAGTTCCTTCGTCACTTCGAGGGGCAGGGCACGATCACGCTGACCGATGGCAGCGCCAAGGGTGACCCCGAGGTCGACTTCCCGGCCGGTGGGTCTGGTGGTGGCGAGGACGCGGCTTTCGCGTTGCTCCGCAAGACGGTCATCGAGTTGATGGACGAGCTTGGCGGGGACCCGCCGCTGTCCGGACTCAAGGACCAGCTGCGCAAGCGCCAGGCCGACTTCTCGGAGAAGGACCTCGGCTACTCGGGCTTCCTGCAGTTCTGCAAGGCTGCGGCCACGAAGGACGTCGTGATGATGGACTTCGAAGAGGACGACCAGGAGTACTACCTGTACGTCGAGGACGAGCCGGCGAAGAAGAAGTAGTCGGCCAGATCCAGAGGGGCGACGCCCCCGCAGCGCATCTACTCTCCGGTATGCGAGGGTGCGCGGCGGGGGCGCTGCCGTGTCCCGTGCCGCCGGCACGACGTTGGTCCTCGCGCCCGGACTCCTTCCTCCGAGGTGTGCCATGGCCGTCGGCCTCGTTCAGCAACTCAAGAACGCCGTGATCGTCCCGGCCGTGGTCCTGATCGCGGCCACGGCAGTCGGGGCGTACGCGCAGGCGCCGGTGACGCCGCCCGCCACGCCACAGGGGCCATGCGGTCCCGGGTCCAATCCTGAGGAAGGCCTGCAGGGGCGCGTCTCGCGAGACGACCTCGAGAGCGGCCGCGCCGCCGAGGGCTACACCTGCAACACCCAGGCCAAGGGCACGTTCAAGCAGTCCGTCAATCCCAGTGAGACGGCGGGAGCCATCGGCGGCTTCAAGGTGCTGCGCTACATCGATTCCCAGGGCAACGAGTGCGCCTTCTACGACTCGTCCCCGATCTTCGGGACGGGGCTGACCGACGGTGAAGGCGGCGTGACGGTCCTGGACATGAGCGACTCCACCAAGCCAGTCCAGACTGCCCGGCTGCTGACGCCGGGCATGGACCAACCCCATGAGTCGGTCGTCCTGTCCCAGGAGCGCGGGCTGCTGGCCGGCATCACCGGCACCCTGTCGACGCTCAACGGCATCCTCGACATCTACGACGTGGCCGACGACTGCCTCAACCCAACGCTGCTGTCGACGACGCCCTTGCCAGTGCTGGGGCACGAGTCCGGCATGTCTCCGGACGGGCTGACCTTCTGGTCGGCCTCGACGGCCACCGACTACGTGTTCGCGGTCGACATCGCGGACCCCCTCTTGCCGCGGGTCATCTACCAGGGCCAGGAAGGCAGCCACGGGATCACGATCTCCGAGGACGGCACCCGCACGTACCTCGCGGGTCGAGGGACCGGCATGGTCATCCTCGACACGACAAACATCCAGGAACGCAACGGTGTCGGCCCCATCGGCAACCCGTTGGGCGTGCTTGGGACCCAGCCCGAGGTGACGGAGATCAGCCGCCTCGACTGGGACACCCGAAGCATCCCGCAGAGCGTGGAGCCGTTCACGTCGAACGGCAAGAAGTACCTGATGAACATCGACGAGTACGGCTCCTGCAGCAACATCGGGGCCGGCCGGATCATCGACATCAACGACGAGGCCAATCCGTTCGTCGTGTCGGACCTTCGCCTCGAGGTCCACAACCCGGAAAACTTCGACGAGATCTGCGACGACCCGGGCGCCGGCACGGCCGCCCAGGGCTACGGCGGCCACTACTGCTCGCTGCCGACCCGCGTCGACCCGACGATCATCGCCTGCTCGATGATCTTGTCCGGACTGCGGATCTTCGACATCCGAGACGTGGCCAACCCGGTGGAGATCGCGTACTTCAACGCGCCGATCCAGTCACGCGACGCCTTCAGCACGCCCTTCTCCAACGGCCAGTTCGAGGCCTCGAACTGGGCCATGAGCGCCCCCGCCTACGTGCCGGACCGCAACGAGATCTGGTACTCGGACTTCTTCCAGGGCTTCTTCGTCGTCGAGTTGACCAACGACGTCTGGCCCAAGACCCTGGCCCCCGCCGAGCCGGTTGTGGTGCCAGCGCCAGCCCCCGTGCCGGCCCCCGCCCCCGCGCC
>CBDTZE010000366.1:0-2813 GCA_965364815.1 uncultured Nitriliruptoria bacterium
CGGCAAGGACATCCAGATCCAGGATGTCTTCGAGGCCGTGAGTGCCCGCGCGTCGGGCAAGATCGACGACGCGCAACTGCTGGAGATCGAGCGCAACGCCTGCCCGACCGAGGGTTCCTGTGGCGGCATGTTCACGGCCAACACCATGGCCTCCGCGATCGAGGCCCTGGGCATGTGCCTGCCCGGCAGCGCCTCCCCCGCCGCCCCGGACAACCGTCGCGACGTGTTTGCGTTCGAGTCCGGCAAGGCCGTCGTGGCGCTCCTGCACAAGGGCATCACCGCGAGGCAGATCGTCACCCGCAAGGCCCTGGAGAACGCCATCGCCGTCGTCATGGCGGTCGGCGGTTCGACCAACGCCGTCCTGCACCTGCTGGCGATCGCCCGCGAGGCCGAGGTCGACCTCTCCATCGAGGACTTCGACGTCATCGGCCGTCGCGTCCCGCACATCGCGGACACCAAGCCCGGCGGCAAGTACCTCATGAGCGACCTCGACCGCATCGGCGGCGTGCCGGTCGTCATGAAGGAACTCCTGGACGCCGGCATGCTGCACGGCGACGCCCTGACCGTCACGGGTCAGACGATCGAGGAGAACCTGCGGGCCATGGACATCCCGGCGCCGGACGGCGTCGTGGTCCACCCGGTCAGCGCCCCGATCAACGCTGACGGCGGCCTGGCCATCCTCAAGGGCACCTTGGCTCCCGAGGGCTCCGTGGTGAAGATCGCCGGCATCCCGGCGGACAAGCACTTCTTCGAGGGCAATGCTCGCGTGTTCGACGGTGAGCAGGCAGCCCTCGAGGCCGTGCTCACCGGCCAGATCAAGGACGGCGACGTCGTCGTGATCCGCTGGGAGGGCCCCAAGGGCGGACCCGGCATGCGCGAGATGCTGGCCACCACGGCCGCCATCAAGGGCGCCGGCCTGGGCGCCACGGTCGCGCTGCTCACGGACGGCCGCTTCTCCGGCGCGACGCACGGCTTCTCGATCGGCCACGTGGCTCCCGAGGCCCCGGACGGCGGCCCGATCGGGCTGGTCGAGGACGGTGACCGCATCGTCATCGACGTCGACAACCGTCGCCTCGACCTCGACGTCTCCGACGAGGTGCTGGCCGAACGCCGTGCCCGCTTCGTGCCGTTGGAGCCTCGCTACACGCGCGGTGTGCTCGCGAAGTACGCCCGCACGGTGAACTCCGCTTCCCTCGGCGCCACCACCTCCTGCTGAGGCCCTCCCCTTGCAGTTCGAAGAACTCCGTTTCATCTGTCACGAGGCCGCACGCGACCTCGTCGAGCAGCATGGCCTGCCCGTGCCGCCGGCGGTCGTCCTGCCCGGCCCGGACAAGACCCGCATCGTCCGACTCGGGGGTTTCCCCGACGACGACGAGGCGCGCCATGCCCTGCTGTCGTCCTTCGCCGAGGACGAACTGGCCAAGAACCTCGTGCCGTGCTGGGGCTTCATCGCCGAGGCCAAGGTCGGGGACGAGGACATGATCATCACCGTCTACGGGGCGCGTCGCCACGCCCCGGCGATCTCCGCGGCACCGGTGACGGGCACGAACGAGATCGGGGACTTCCTCGACGACGAGCAGTTGGACCCGACGGCCATGCCGTTCCTGCACCCACTGCAGCACGCGGTGGACGCCATGGCATCCCTGGCCGAGGCACCCACACCGATGGACGCGGCCCTTGGCCAGGACGCCACCGGACGCCGGCTCCCGATCATCGAGTGAGGCACGGCGTCAGATGACGCCGGCTTCCTTGGCCGCGGCCGCGTACTTCTTCGCCAGGGTCGCAACCGTCTCGTGGGCGTTGAGCCCCGACGGGTTGGGCACGACCCAACAGGCAACGTCACCGAAGGGGTGCTCGCCCGATTCCTGGCGACCGGCCTTGGCCTTGCGCAGCCCGAAGGCGTCGCGGTAGGCGGTGATGCCGGCAACGGCGACGACCCGGGGCTTCCACCTGGCGATGTTGGCGACCAGTGCGGCGCCACCCTCCCGGTACTGCTCCCGGGACAACTCGTCAGCCCGGGCGGTTGCGATCGACACGACGTTGCTGATCCCGATGCCGCGAGAGCGGAGCAACTCTCGGTCCTCGTCCGTCATGCCTTCGACGTACGACAGCTCGTGCGGGGTGATCCCGGCGAGGTGCAGGGCCGGGTAGAAGCGGTTGCCCGGGTAGGCGAAGTGCGTCTGCGTCGCGGCCGTCCAGAGACCCGGATTGATCCCGACGAACAGCAGCCGCAGCGTGCCGGCCGGAGGCAGGAGATCGGGCACGGTGGCCCCGTAGAAGGTCTGCAGCTCCTCGCGCGTCGGCCTGCTCATCGCCGGAAGGCCCCGAACTCGACGACCACGAACGTGGCCTCGGCCGTGGCGACGAGCTTGCCCCCGGCGTGGGCCTCCGAGGCGATGAACATCCGCCGGCCCTCGCGCCCCGTGATCCTGGCGCGGAACTCGAGCTCCTGCCCGATCGGTGTCGGCGCGAGGTAGTGCACCGTCAGCGACCCGGTGAAGGCCGGGGTCTTGTGGAGGGTGGTGAGGTAGCCGCAGACGTCATCGAAGATTGCTGCCACGATCCCGCCGTGGGAGCGGCCGGGCGCGCCTTCGAAGGCTGCACCAAGCACGACGCGGGCAACGGTCTCCTCGCCGTCGCGACGGACCTCGATGCCGATGCCCATCGGGTTCTGCGGACCGCTGACGAAGCACTCGTCGAAGTGGACGAACTGCTCACCCTCAGCGATGTCGACCTCGAACATGCGGCGCTTGATCTCCAACAGGTCGCGGCGGCGGGGCGGCTGGGCCTCGATGCGCGCCGAGACCCGGTCC
>CBDTZE010000367.1:0-2810 GCA_965364815.1 uncultured Nitriliruptoria bacterium
GACGACGGCGAGTTCTTCGAGGTCCACCAGGCCTACGCCGCCAACATCGTCTGCGGCTACGCCCGCATCGACGGCCAGTCCGTCGGCATCGTCGGCAACCAGCCCCAGCACCTCGCGGGTGTCCTCGACATCCACTCCTCGGAGAAGGCCGCGCGGTTCGTCCGGACCTGCGATGCCTTCAACGTCCCGATCGTCACCCTCGTCGACGTGCCGGGCTTCATGCCGGGCACCGACCAGGAGTACGGCGGCATCATCCGCCACGGCGCGAAGCTGCTCTACGCGTACGCCGAGGCCAGCGTCCCGAAGATCACCATGATCGTCCGCAAGGCCTACGGCGGCGCGTACGACGTCATGGGCTCCAAGCACCTCGGGGCGGACGTCAACCTCGCCTGGCCGACGGCCGAGATCGCCGTGATGGGCGCCAAGGGCGCCGTGTCGATCCTCTACCGGCGCGAGCTCGCCGCCGCCGAGGACCAGGACGCGATGCATGCCGAGTTCGAGGACAAGTACGCGACGGAGCTCGCGAACCCCTGGAAGGCGGCGGAGCGCGGCTACATCGATCGCGTCATCGAACCGTCGGCCTCCCGTCGCGAACTCGCGACGGCCCTGCGGTTCTGCGCCTCCAAGCGCGAATCCCGCCCGGCCCGCAAGCACGGGAACATCCCACTGTGAGCGCCTTCCGGATCACCCGCGGCGGCGAGGTGTCCGCCGAGGAGTTGGCAGCGATCACGGTCGTGCTGACCGCGAGCTCCACGAGCGAGCCCGACGTGGACGATCGCCGGCAACGCAAGGCCTGGAACGAGGCCGCGCTCCTCGAGGGTGTGGGTTTCCGTCCCTTCGTCAGTGTGGACGATGTCGAGCGTTATCACCGCAGCATCGCCTGACAGGCGCTTCACTGTTGGCTCGGGGTTACGCAGAACAACAGGACGTTCGTGAGCAACACGACGCGCATCCTCCTCGTGGAGGATGATCCCGACATCACGCACTACGTGGTGGCCATCCTCAAATTGGCGACGCAGGTCAACCATGAGGTGGCAACGGCACGCAGCCTGGAGCTTGCCAAGGAGATGTACGCCGAGGGCACGTTCGACGTCGTCCTGCTCGACCTCGGCCTGCCGGACAGCGACTCGCCACTCGCGACGGTGCGCGATGCTGCTGCCTGGACGCCCGAGCCATGCATCGTCGTGTTGACCTCACAGGCCTCGCCGGAACTCGGCCTCGACGCCGTCCGCTACGGGGCGCACGACTTCCTTCTCAAGAGCACGATCACGCCCCCGATGCTGGAACGCGTGATCGCCTACGCCCGGGAGCGCCACGAACGCCGTGGTCGACTGCTGGTCAAGCAGGAGTTGCTCAACACCCAGGTCACCAACCTCGAGGCCTACGTCTCCAGCGTCAGCCACGACCTGCGGGCGCCCCTGGCCAGCGCCACCATGCTGTTGGGCCTGCTCCGCGACCGGCACGCCGACCTGACCCCGGAACAGGTCACCGAGTTCCTGGCCCGGGCGGACAGCGCGATCGTCAAGGGACTGGAGTTCGCGGACGACCTGCTCGAGGATGCGCGCGTCGGCGGCGAGGGCCGAACGCCCCTGGACCTGCCGAAGTTGTCACGAGATGCCGTGTCGCTGTCGGCCCTCGCGCCCGACACGAAGGTGAAGATCGGTCCGTTCCCCGAAGGCATCTGGGGCCGGGCCGCCGGGATGCTCCAGGTCCTGGCCAACCTCGTCGCCAACGCCGGGCGGCATGCCGCACCCGGGGGCGACCCGGCGATCCATGTGTGGGGTGAGGACCTCGGCAAGCAGGCCCAGCTCTACGTCGAGGACAACGGACCCGGTGTCCCCGAGAACCGCCGCAGCGCGATCTTCAAGCCCGGCGTCACGGGAGACACGGCTCGCACCGGGCTGGGCCTGGCGACGGTGCAGCGACAGTTGGCGCTCGACGGCGGCCGCGTCTGGGTCGAGACGTCCGAGACCCTTGGCGGGGCGCGGTTCGTGATGAACATCCCGCTGCGGTCAGGTCGCGCCAGCGCCTCGTTGACGCACTGAGTCAGCCAGTCGGTCGAGGGCGGCCTCGACCTCGTGCGCCTCGGCCGGCGGCGCCCCGTAGCGCGCAGCCTCCTCGGCGGCGAGCAGCGTCGCGAGGTCATCGCCTGCAAGGTCGGGGCGTCGCCGCCGGACGGCTTCGTGGAATGCCCGTGGCGTCTGCCCGGCCTCGCGATGCAGCCCCTCGTCAGCCAACGCCAGTTCCAGGCGCTCCCACGGCGCTCGCAGCGCCAGGGCGGCCGCACGGCGTGCACGACGCAGGGCCACCACCGAGGTCACGACGGCGGCCAGCAGCACCAGCGTCAGGGGCCACTGGTCCAGGGCCCTGCGACCGACCGCGGCGAGCGCGGCCTTCACCGGTTCCGGTACCAGCGTGTCTCGGACCCAGGTGAGGATGTCCACCAACGGGATGGAGAGGCCGGCGTCAGCCGCAACGGCCAACGGGACGGCACCCGTCGGGTCGAACTCGATCCAGCTGTGGCCGGGGATCCAGACCTCGACCCACGCGTGGGCGTTCTCCATCTTGACGTCGAACGAGCCAGTGATCGGGTTGCGCCGGCCCGGCTGGAAACCGGTGCTGAAGCGGGCCGGTATGCCGGCGGAGCGCAGCAGCACGACCATCGACGAGGCGATCGGCTCACACCACCCCTGGCGGCTCTCGAACAGGAAGTGGTCGACGACGTCGCCCGTCAGGGGCGGCGGCGGCGCATCGAGCGTGTACTCGGTGTTCGCGCCGATCCATGCCTGGACGGCCTCGGCCTTGGCGTA
>CBDTZE010000368.1:0-2806 GCA_965364815.1 uncultured Nitriliruptoria bacterium
CCTACGACTGGCCCGGTTGTGTTGCCTCGTTCAACCCGCTCACCGTCGGCTGGTTCCTGCGCAACCAACCCGGCCTGCTTCGCGCCCAGACCGGTGGCTCGGACGACGCGGTGCCGGCCGTCGTGCGACGCGCCCTTCTGCGGATGTTGGCCCGCGGGTTCGGCCAACCGGGGTTCCTGTCGTGGAACGTCGAGCGGCTGGACGATCCGTTCGTCCTCGACGCGCGGGAGCGGGGCATCCCCGTCGTCGCGTGGACCGTCCGGACCCGCGAGCAGTTGGCCAAGGCGCGAGCCGGTGCGGACAACTGGATCTTCGAGGGCCTGCCCGTCGCGGACGTGGTGACGGCAGGCCTCGGCTGATGGCTCGTCGCCCTGCCCTGCGGGGTGCGCTCTTGGACCGTGCCACCCAGCGATGGGTCGTCGCCACGGGGCGGCACGTCGACTTCCTCGGTGAGGAAGCCTGGCTTGACGGTCCCGTCGGCGCCCCGAAGGAGATCGGCGAGGACTGGATCCAGCAGCATGCGGCCCTCCGCGGAGCGCAGTTGCACGAGACGCCCACGCAAGGGCTGCTGCCGTCCTTCGCGGCGCTGGCCGGTCCCGACTTCGACCCCGGCGCGGTGTCGCCGACGATCGTCGAGTTCTACGAGACCACCGCCGACTGGTCGGTCGACGTGTGGACCCGGTGGTCTCGGTGGGCGGAGCCAGGTGGTCGCCTGCTCAACGCCGTCTTCGCCAGGCGGCTGCGCCAGCTCAGCCTTCCCACCGACCCGTTGGAGGTCGCCCGGGGGATGGACAGCCGACTCGTGGGTGTCGTGGGGCCGGACGGGGTGCACCTGGGCACGGCGTGGCAGCGCACGTTGCGGGCGACCGGGGCCACGGTCTTCGGGGGCTTCTACGGGATCGCCACCCGGCCCGGGGCGGCGGGCCCCTCGATCCGCGTGGTCTTCCCGCTGCCCAATGGCAGCCTCACCGTCTTCCTGCAGGCCCGAGCGGAGGCCGGCGGTCGTCTGGTCCTCAGTTCCGGGCGTGGGCGCTTCGGTGATGACGGCGCGTACCTGCTGGTGCGCCCCGACGCGGGCGCGACCGGCTGGGCGAGGCGGGTCCCGCTGCCCGAGCGTTTCGACCTCGCCGTCGACGAGGACGGCATGTTGCGGTGCGACCACCGACTCGATCTCGGACGCAGCGAGGTGCTGCGGCTGCACTACCGACTCCAGCGGGGCCGTCATGGCTGAGGCGCCTCCGACGACGTGGAGTTTCCACCTCCTCGACACGACCTCCGCGCGTGGCGCCGGGTTGCTGTGGCGTGGTGGCCATCGTTGGGGCCGTGCCGTCAGGAGGCCTCGGGCGGCCGACGAGACGGCCGGGCTGCGCCACGCGGAGACCATGACCCTCATGGAACTGGGCGCCCCGATCGTGTCGCCGCGGCGGGTGCAGGTGCGTCAGGTGGCCCTGTTCGCCGCCTGGGAATCGGAGGCTCACCTCGACGCCTACCTGGTCGATGACCCGGTGGGCCGTCAGTGGGCGCAGGGATGGCACGTCCGGCTTGAGTTCCTCCGGCGGTGGGGGCACATCTCCGCGTTCGGCGACCTGACGGTGCAGGCCCAGGCGACCTCGCCGGACGAGCCTGTCGTCGCCGTGACCTTGGCGCGCCTGAAGTTGCCGCAGATGGGGCGCTTCATCCGTTGGGGCCGCCCGGTGGAGTCGCAGGTCCGCGACGACCCCGGTCAGACCCTGGCGCTGGCCGCAGCCTCGCCGCCCCGGACCGTGTCGACCTTCACCGTCTGGCGTTCGGCCCAGGCGATGCAGGCCATGGTCACGGGAACGTCCGGCGCGCCAGGGCACGCACAGCACGCGGCCGCCATGCAGGAACGCGACCGCAGGGACTTCCACCACGAGTTCACGACGCTGCGTTTCCGCTGTCGCAGCGAGCACGGCTCCTGGCAGGGCCGCACCGGGATCGTCCCGATCCGGAAGTGAACGGTCGTCGTCAGGCGTCCATGAACTGGCGGTCACTCGCCGGTCAGTTGCGCCACGATCCCTTCGAGGTCGAGGGTGCCCTCGACGACGTCGATCACCAGTTGGTAGGCGACGTCGTCGTCGAGTTCGACGGTGTGGGCGTTGAGGTCCAGGAACACCACCGTGGCCAACCATCCCAGTCGCTTGTTGCCGTCGACCAAGGCGTGGTTCCCGACCAGTGAGTGCAGAAGCGCGGCCGCCTTGAGCGCGACGGTCGGGTAGGCGTCCCGTCCGAAGGCCGATGACCGTGGACGAGCCACCGCCGCGTCAAGGAGACCAAGATCGCGGACGGGTCCGACGTCCAACCGTCGGACGAACTCCAGAAGATCCTCAAGCCCGAGGTACTCCACCTCGGGCCCTATGAGCCCAGCCGATCCAGGACATCACCCCATCGCTCCAGCATCCGGTTGGTGCTGTCGTGAACCCGCGTGGTGTGGCCCGCACGCTCGTAACGTTCGAGGACGGCCCGGCGGATGACTTCCTGGCGCGACAAGCCCTCGCTGTCGGCCAGCGCATCCAGGGCGCGTTCGAGTTCGTCGTCGGTGCGGAGTGTGAGAGCCATGGGCGCATGATACCACATCGGTATCGACGACCTCGTGCGGGAGGCACCTCGTCCGCACGACCAGGACTGCCGTCGTCAGGCGGCCATGAGTTTCGCCAGGAACGCGGCCAGGCGTTGCTCGTACTCCTGGGGGGCCAGGTTCCACGACCGGACGTGACCCGCGTCGGGGACGCGCAGGTAGTCGATGCCCTCGACCTCGTCGGCCAGCGCATCGGACAGTTCGACGGGG
>CBDTZE010000369.1:0-2758 GCA_965364815.1 uncultured Nitriliruptoria bacterium
TCCTGCGGGACCTGCGATCGGTGCCTGGCCGGCCTGTCCTCGCGTTGCGTGCGCAGCCAACTGTTCGGCTGGGCGTCACCGGAGCGGCTCGCCAGCCCCGCCCATGGCCGGGGCCTGCACGGCGGACAGGCGGAGTTCCTGCGCGTGCCGGAAGCGGACGGGACGTTGGTCGCCGTGCCTGACGGCATGTCCGACTCCGACGCCATTCTGCTCTGCGACAACGCCCCGACCGCCTGGCACGCGGCGCTGCGAGCCGACGTCACGCCCGGTGCCCCGGTCGCCGTGATCGGCCTGGGCGCCGTGGGACTCTGCGCTGTCTGGGCCTGCCTGGCCCTCGGCGCGTCCGAGGTCCTGGCGATCGACCCGGTGCCGTCTCGCCGCCTCGCTGCGCAGCATCTCGGCGCCAAGGCACTGGCCCCCGACCACGTCACCCCGGACCTGTCGTTCCCCAGCGTCGTCGAGGCCGCTGGCCCGGCAGCGGCCCAGGTCCTGGCAACCTCCCTCGCCGCCCCGGGCGGGACCATCTCGGTCATCGCGGTCCAGACCGATGCGTCACTCGGCATCTCCGCCATCGATGCCTACGACCGCAACCTCACGATCCGTTTCGGACGCGCCCCGGTCCGGGCCGTCCTCGACGACCTGCTCCCCCGCCTGGCCGATGGCCTCGAGCTCCCGACGAAGCTCGTCATCACGGAGTCGGGCCTGTCGCTGGACGACGGGCCAGACGCCTACCGCCGGTTCGCCGCCCGTGAGCCCGGCCTCGTGAAGCTGACGTTCGTGCCAACCGCCTGAAAACGCGTCGAGGTGCAGCGCGAACGCCACACCTCGACCGACGTCCGCTGGGTCAGGCCGGGAGACGCTCGCTCAGGTAGGCGACGAGGCCGTCGATCGGCACGCGCTCCTGCTCCATGGTGTCGCGGTCGCGGACCGTGACGGCCTTGTCCTCGAGGGTGTCGAAGTCGACCGTGACGCAGAACGGGGTGCCGATCTCGTCCTGGCGGCGGTACCGACGGCCGATGGCCTGGGTCTCGTCGTAGTCGGTCATCCAGTGCGGGGCGATGACCGCGAAGACCTCCTCGGCGACGCCGGACAGCTCCGGCTTCTTGGAGAGCGGCAGCACCGCGACCTTGTACGGAGCCAGGCGCGGGTCGAGCTTGAGCACGATGCGCTCCTGCATCTCGCCCTTCGCATCGGGGGCCTGCTCAACGGTGTACGCGTCAACGATGAACGCCAACGTCGCACGCGTCGCGCCGGCAGCCGGCTCGATCACGTACGGGTGGTAGCGGTTGTCGTTGGGCTGGTCGTAGTAGCTCAGGTCCTGGCCGGAGGCCTCGCTGTGCGCCTTGAGGTCGAAGTCGGTGCGGTTGGCGATGCCCTCGAGCTCCGACCAGCCCAGCGAGCCATCGGCGAAGTAGTACTCGACGTCGACGGTGCGCTTGGCGTAGTGGCTGAGCTCGTCGTCCTCGTGCTCGCGAATGCGCAGGTTCTCCGGACGGATCCCGAGGCCCTGGTACCAGCTCATGCGGTGGTCGATCCAGTACTCGTGCCACGTCTCGTCGGTGCCCGGCTCGACGAAGAACTCCAGCTCCATCTGCTCGAACTCACGCGTCCGGAAGATGAAGTTGCCCGGGGTGATCTCGTTGCGGAAGCTCTTGCCCATCTGGGCGATGCCGAACGGGGGCTTCTTGCGCGACGCCCGCTGGATGAGCGCGAAGTTCACGAACATGCCCTGGGCGGTCTCGGGGCGCATCCACGCGACGTTGGCGTCGTCGGCGATCGGGCCCGAGTGCGTCTTGAACATCAAGTTGAAGTTTCGCGCGTCGCCCAGCTTGTCCTTGCCACAGTCCGGGCAGACCAGGTCGCCCTTGGCGAACTCGGACCCCAGCTGTGCCTCGCGCAGGTGGTCCTCACGGTGACGCGTGTGGCAGTTGGCGCACTCGACCAGCGGGTCGGCGAAGTTGGCGAGGTGGCCGGAGGCCTCCCAGACCGCGGTCGGGCCGAGGATGGCCTGCTCCATGCCCACGACGTCGGGGCGAAGCTGCACCATCGCCCGCCACCACTGACGCTTCACGTTCTCCTTGATCTCCACGCCCAGGGGGCCGTAGTCCCAGGTCGACCGCTGGCCGCCGTAGATGTCGGCGGTCGGGAAGATGATTCCGCGGCGCTTGCACAGCTCGACGATGGTCGAGAGGTCCGTGGTGTTGGAAGGAGGCGTGGTCGGTTCGGTCACTTCGGCGGCCTTGGCGTGGGGGCGCCCCGCTGGATGCGGGGCGGGCGGATCGTAACCCCGCGACCCGCGCCCTAACGTCCACGCTCCCTCCTCGAGGACGCTCGATGACGCCCTTCGACCAGCACACCGCCGTCACCCGCGCGGGCGACGACCGCTTCACGGCGCAGGTCCACCCGGGCTACGCCGTCCCCGGCGGCGCGCCCAACGGCGGCTACCTGACGGCCTTGGCTGCTCGCGCCCTCGCGGAACGGCTCGGCGTCCCGGACCCGCTGACGGTCACGACGCACTACCTCGCGTCACCGAAGGCGACCGAGGTCGAGATCCTCACCGAGGCGATCAAGGCGACGGGACGACACCGGACCGGCACCGCCCGGGTCCTGCAGGATGGCGACGAGGTCGTGCGCATCACCGGCACGTTCACGGACTTGGCCGCAGCCAAGGGCCACACGCACGTGCACGCCACGCCGCCCGACGTCCCGCCCTTCGACGACTGCATCGACCCGACCGGGGCACCCCTGCTGCCCGAGG
>CBDTZE010000370.1:0-2755 GCA_965364815.1 uncultured Nitriliruptoria bacterium
CGTCAGCTCCTGTCTCGACCGCCTGGATGAGCGCGATGACCTCGTGCAGTTTGCTGTGGCAGTTGAGCCGCTGGTCCAACGAGTCCGGGGGCGGACGACGGACCGTCGAGGTGAACAGGCTGATCCCCCGATCACGCACGACGGGGTCGGCGGTCTTGTACTCCGGGATCACGACGAAGGTCGGGCCGCTCACGAGGTTCGAGGGATGCTGGCTCGGGGTCTTCTTGCGGCCCCGACTGACCATGAGCCGGACATGCGCCCCGTCGTGCATCCCGTTCTCGTCGACGACACGATGCAGGAGTTCGGCAACCCCTGCACGGTCCAGTCCCAGGTCGAGATGCACGGCTCGGGCACTGGCGAACAGACGGTCGAGGTGGCGGTCAAGGAAGGCGAACTGCCCGTGGTGCAGCCGCATCCCCTCCCAGATCCCGTCGCCCACGAGGAAGGCTGAGTCGAAAACAGAGACCGAGGCCTCGTCGCGACCGAAGAAGGCGCCGTCGACAAAGATCCGCACGTCGGCGTTGCGGTCGTCCGCGAGGGCATCGTGCGTGGAGGGGCTCATGAAGGGTCTTTCAAACGGTGTTGGCCGCAGCCTCGCACGTGGCGAGGCTGCGGCCAACCGATCCGCGACCGACCGCTCAGGCCTCGTGGTGCTCTGCCGGCTGCATGACCGAGAAGCTTCCGTTCTGCGGGTCGTGGAAGGTTGCAAGGCGACCGACCGGCGAGTCCATCGGCGGGTTGACGATCGAGCCCCCCAGCTGGGTGACTCGTTCCGCGAGCGCGTCGACGTCCTCGGCCATGAAGTAGACGTTCCAGTGGTTCGGGACCTGCTCCGGCATTTCTGCCGGCATGGTCATCAGGCCAGCCAGACCCTCGTTCTCTCCACCCCGGACGACGTTGTAGATGCCCATCGGGCCCATGTCCATGCCGTCGTACTCCCAGCCGAAGACGTCGGCATAGAAGCCCTTGGCCGTCTCCACGTCACGGCTCATGAGCTCATTCCAGGCGTACGTGTTGGGTTCGTTGCCGACCTGTGCGCCGATCATCGTGTCGGGTTGCCACACGGAAAAGACCGCGCCGGCCGGGTCCTGGAAGATGGCCATCGAGCCGGAGTCCATCACCTGCATCGGTGGCGCCATGACGGTGCCGCCCGCTGCCTCGACCTTCTTCGTGATCGCTTCGGCGTCGTCAACGCTCACGTAGCTGTTCCACACACCCGGCATGCCTTCCATGCCCGGCATCTGGCCACCCAGGCCGGCGACGTCCTGGCCGTTGCGCCGGAACATCGTGTAGATGCGGTTGCCGTCATCGTCGAACTGGTCGTCTGCGTCCCAACCGAACAGCGCGCTGTAGAACTCCTTGGACTTGTCCACGTCCGGGGACATGAGGTCGACCCAACTGGGTTGGCCGTGCGGGTGCTTGGTGAAGTTCGTCATGGTGCTGCGCTCCGTCTGGATGCTGGTGGCCTGAACCTAGAACCGTCGTGTGACATCCGCCCACCACGACATCTCCTGCCCCCATCGTGCATGATTGTCACGACGTCCGGGGAGGGCGAGCGTGGCAGGCACCAGTGGGACCACAGGATCATCCACCGTCCGGGCGGTGCGCCACCTCGGCACGGCCGGCCTGGCGACCGCCATCATCGTGGGAGCCGCGCTGGTCCTGTTCGGTCCGGGTGACCTCGATCCCGCCGCCGCACGCGAGGTCGTGGCCGCGGCCTCACTCGACATCCTCGACGAGACGGTCGAGGTCGGCCCCGGCGCCACCGCGTGGTCGAGCGCGGAGGACAACCAACCGCTGGCCATCGGCGACGGGGTTCGGACTGACGCGACCGGCTTCGCCCAGGTGGATTTCTCCGACGGTTCGCTGTCGCGCCTCGACAACGACGCGACGCTGGTGATCCAAGCCCTCGACGGCGACGCCCTCGCTCCCGAACTGAACGTCCGACTCGACGTCGGGCGCACTTGGCACCGTGTGCAGGGCGTCACTGGCGAGCACGGTGGTTATGAGGTCGAGACGGCCGTCGGCACCGCCGCCGTTCGCGGCACCGCCTTCTCGGTCGCGTGCACGGACGAGCCGGAGTGCACGATCAGCGTCTGGGAGGGCGTCGTCGAGCTCGAGCAGGCGGACGGCACGGTGATCCGGATCGAGGCGGGCGAGACGGTCACGGTCGGACCCGAGGGTGAGGAGGCACGCGACGGCGGCACCCCGGACCAACTCCGAGACGGTGACGAGTGGATCGACCGCAACCTCGTGCTCGACGAGGCCACGGGACGCTTCGGGCCGCGGCGCGAGTCGTGCGCCGCAACCCTGGCTGGACGCAACGCCCACCTCGCCGGTTCACCCGACCGTGCCATCGAACTCGACGCGCGGGCCCAGGCACCGGCGATCGGGCTCGCCCGCACCCCACTGGACGCCTACGACATCCGACTGTCGCTGCTGGGCCAGGAGTTCATCGCCGGCAGCGGCACGGTCTCCGGGGGCCGCACGGACTTCCGGACGGTCGTCGAGGTTGCGGACTACGCCGTCTTCGGCGTCGGCCTGTACGAGGTGGCCGCCGTGACGACCGGCGCAGACTGCCGACTGGAGGGCTGGGTCCGGGTCACCGGACGCAACCCGCTCACGACCGTCGCCGGGATCCTCGGGGCGGTGTTCGCCCTGCTGGGCCTGGCCCTGCTGAGCGCATCGCTGCGAGGACGACGATCCCGCGGTCGACGCCGGGTCACCGGCGCCATCGCCGGTCTCCTCGGGGGCG
>CBDTZE010000371.1:0-2753 GCA_965364815.1 uncultured Nitriliruptoria bacterium
ACGCATCGGCCAGGCGGTGGGCAGCTTCCTCGAGCACCTCGGGCGTGTGGCCGAAGGGCAGGCGCAGGTACTCGAGGTGCTGCGCGGAGGCGCTGGAGACCGGGCCGGGCGCGATGCCGACGCCGTGCTGCGCCGCGATCGGGGCGAAGTGCGCCGAGTCGCCACGCCCCATGTGGACCCACAGGCACATGCCACCGTCCGGCTCGACCCAGGTCCAGTCGGGGATCCGGGCCCGCAGCACATCGGTCAGGATGTCGTAGCGGTGGCGCATCTCCACGCGACGGGACTGGCGGATGCTGGCGCTGTGGGGGAGCAACCTCGCCGCGGCCAACTGCGAGGCCACGGGCGTGCCGATGTCCATCGATGCCTTGAGTCGCGCCAGGCGAGCCAGCGTGGCCTCGTCGCCACGGACCCAACCCAGGCGCAGGCCACCCCACATCGTCTTGGAGAGCGAACCGATGGTCAGGACGGTGGCGTCCGGGGCGAAGTGGTGCAGCGGCTTGGCGACGGTGCCGTCGAAGCGTGTCTCGGCGAGGGAGACGTCGTCGATGAGGATCGCCTCGACCTCGGCGGCGGCCTCCGCGACCAGGCGCCGGGCGTGGTCGGGCATCGTCGTGCCGGTCGGGTTGTGCACGGACGGGATGGTGTAGACCATCCGGGGGCGCATCCTGCGGATCGCCGCGACGAAGGCGGACACGTCGCTGCCACGGTCGTGGATCGGTGCCCAACGCACCCGCGCCCCGACGGTCGCGAAGACGTCGATCGCGGTGGGGTAGGTCAGTTCCTCGACCAGGACGTCGTCGCCCGCGCCGACCAGCAGTTGGGCGGCCAGGGCGATCCCCTGCTGCGCCCCGGTGGTGACGATGACCTGGCCCGGTGTCGTGGCGAGGCCGTAGGTGTCCTCGATGTGGGCGGCCAGGCCCTCACGCAGCAGCGGCAGCCCGGCCGGGTAGTAGCCGTGGCCGGTGGCGGCCAGCGCGTCGCGGTCGAGGCGCAGCGCCTCCTCGGGCAGGTCGTCCATCCCGACCCAGTACGCGCCGCGCAGGTCGATGCCGTCGTTGCCGAGGTCGGTGAGCATCCCGGTCAGCAGTTGGTTGCGCCGAAGCAGGGTGGCGACCTGGGCTTCGCGTGGCGAGTGGATCGGCGAGGATCCGTTGGTGATCGTCGTGCCGCTGCCGTGGCGGGTGACGACGAGTTCGTCGGCCCGGAGTCGGTCGTACGCCGCGACGACGGTGCCGCGGCTCACGGCCAGGGCGTCGGCCAGGCGCCGTTCGGCGGGCAGACGGGCTCCGGGGGGCAACGCCCCGTCGGAGATCATGTCCTCGAGCTGGTCGGCGAGGGCCGCGTAGAGCGGGCCGTCGGTGTGGCTCCAGTCGCCGAGGCGGTCGAGCAGGTCGTGCTCCGTGATGCCGAGGTTCATGGTTGCTCCAGGGGGACGAGCCCCATCTTGCGCTTGCAAGAGGAAGCAATCAAAGCCACCTTCGTGCAAGTGGACTGGATTGGACTGTAGAGAGTTTGGTCCAATCATTCCAGTCCAGTTCACCCACTCGGTTGTTCCTTCCCCTCCACGACCACTGGACGACAGGCAGACCCATGACGACGACCCACACCACGCCCTCCGGCGCCACCGCCAAGTTCGACGACGCGTTCGGCAACCTCGTTCGCGCCTGGCTCGTGGCCGACAACCTCAAGGCCAGCGGCGCTGGCTTCGGCCCCCGTGCCTCCGCTGCCGCGGACCTGATGCACGCGCGTCACACCGCCAGCGAGGCCCGCCAGGCGCTCGACGTCGCCTGAGCGACGCACGCCGCAAGACCAACACGAGGACGCCATGGCGTCCTCGTGGCTGTTTTGGGACCCTGGACCAGTTGCAATCCGGCCAAAATGGAGGAGCCGAGACTCTTGCGAGTCTCGGCTCCTTTTGAGGGATCCACCATCCCAAGCGCCAACGCTCCGGGCCCGGTTTGCACACTCCCACCCACCAGTGGTTGTGCAGGGCACGCGGTGCGCTTTGCGGCGCTGAGGGAAGTATTTGCCATCGCGGAGGATTCCGCCACCGTTCGAACGGTCACCTGACCCTTTTCTGGCCGTCCTGTCCCTCAACCGGCAGGCGGTGGCGCGACCAGCCACCGGTCGGTCAGAGCCAGTGCCGTCGTCTGGCGAAAAGGGTTGTCGCGATGACGAGGGTGGCGGTCACGGCCAGGAGCACCAGGGTGAGCAGGGCCGCGTAGCCGAAACCGAGCAGTTCGAAGGCCTGGTCGTAGATGTAGATCGGCAGGAACAGCGTGGCGCTGTCCGGGCCGCCGTCCGTCAGGGCATAGGCCGGGACCACGTTCACCTGCAGGGTCAGGATCACGTCACGCACGGCCAGCAGCACCAGCAGAGGAGCCATCTGCGGCAGCGTGATCCATCGCAGTTGCTGGCGTGGGCTCGCGCCGTCGAGGCGCGCGGCCTCGTAGAGCGTGGGGTCCAGCGAGTGGCGCGCGGCCAGCACGACCAGGAAGGCCTCACCGATCGGCAGCAGCATCATCGCGACCACGGCCGTTCGTGCCCCACCGGCGGTGGCAAACCAGTTCGGGCCGGTCACGCCGAACTCGGCCAACAGGCCGTTGACGGGGCCGAAGACCGGGTTGAAGGCCCACAACGTGACCAGGGCGAGGGAGAGTTCCGGCAAGACGCTCGGCACGTAGACGGCCGCGCGAGCCAGGCGGTTGCCGCGTCGGGGCGCCGCCAACGCCAGGCCGAACACGACCGCG
>CBDTZE010000372.1:0-2753 GCA_965364815.1 uncultured Nitriliruptoria bacterium
CTTGGCGGCGTCGCGGTCGGCCTTTGCCTGCTCGAGTTCCGCCGCCTTCTCGTCCTTCTTCGAGACGAGGTCATCGGGGCATTCGCCCTCGAGGTCACCGTGCTCGAGGTGGGAGTCCAGGGCGGAGGCACCGACCTCGATGTCGTGCGGGTTGTTCTCGACGTTGTGGCAGAGCACGACCTTCTCGGCGTCCTCACCCTCGACGGATGCTTCGTCGGCCTCCTCGGCGGAAGCCTCGCTGGCCTCCTCGGCGGAGAGCTCGGCGGCATAGGCGTCCGCGGTCGTGCTGGCCTCGAGGCCCAGGAGCACGGCGACCTCGTCGTCGGTGGCGATCGCGTCGACGCAGGCGACACCAGCGTCGGCGGGCGTCAGCGTGTAGACGACGTTGTCGTTGGCCGTGCCGGCGTCGCCGAAGCTGATGACCGTGGCGCCATCCTCGGTCTTGACGAGGGCCATCGTGCTGCTGGCCTCGACGCTCAGGCCGTTGCCGTTGCCGCGCACCTTGAGGGTGGCCTCGATGCCGCACGAGTCGTCGAGCGCGTAGTCGCCGTCGTCGAAGGCTGCGGAGGCGGCGGTCAGGGGCAGGACCGCGAGGGTCGTCGCCATGACAGCGACGCCGGCGAGCGTGGACGGACGGGGGAAGCGCATGGGTTTTCCATCAGGTGGTGTTGCCACTATGACGATCAGCGGGTGTGTCGTTGGACGCGGACGTTCTCTCCATGCGCGCTGCGCCCAACGGGAGGCTCCGAACGGGCAATTTGGCAGAAAGGCCTCAAGGTGCCTCGGCCTTGGCTGCCAGTCTCGAGGCCATCCGGTCGAAGAACCACCCGGCCGCCTTGATGGTCGTCCCGGGGGCCGTGGCGCTCGCAACCGCGAAGGCGGCGCCCCGCCGATCGGTGATCCGGGCTGGCCGTTGTTCGACCGAGCGGACCATCCACTCCGCCGCTTCTTCGACGTCCATCATGGGGGCGGACTTGTAGAGCGCTGTGGGAGCCACCATCGGGGTCCGTACGAGGGGGTAGTTGATGATCGTGGTGCTGATGCCGTCGTTGCGCAGTTCCGTGCCGAGGCTGCGCGTGAAGCCCTCCAAGGCGGACTTGCTGGCGATGTACGCGGCGTAGCGCGGCGTCGGGGCGAGGGCAGACATGCTGGAGACCGTCACGAGGTGGCCACCGCCGCCCTGCTCCAGCATCCTGGGCAGCAGGCGCATCGTCAGGCGAACCGGAGCCAGGTAGTTGAGCTGCATCACACGTTCGAAGTCGTGATCGCGTGCTTCGCGGATGGGGCGGCGGATGGAGCGGGCGGCGTTGTTGACCAGCACGTCGATCCGCGGGTCGCTGGCAAGCAGCCGATCGGCGCAGGCCTCGACGGCATCGAGGTCGGAGAGATCGACCGGGAAGACCTCGGCATCCCCGCCGTCGGCGCGGATGATCGCCTGGACTCGCCGGAGTTCGTCCTCGCGTCGGGCCAGCAACCGCAGCTTCGCGCCCTTGGCAGCGAGGGCGACCGCTCCGGCCTCGCCGATCCCGCTTGATGCGCCGGTCACGACGATGACCGCGCCCCGCAGGTCGTGGGGTTCGGTGCGCAGGGGGTTGTTCATGGGGCCTCTTCGAGGAAGGACTGGGTCGCGGCCAGGAACCGCAGGTGGCCGTCGAGTTGCGGCAGGTGAGCGGCATTCGCCAAGAGGGTGTGACGGCCGCGCGGGATGCGGGCGGCCGCTTCCTCGGCGCGCGTGTTCATGTAGGGCAGGTCGCGGCCACCCGTGACCACGAGCGTGGGGACGTCGAGGTCCTCGAGGCGCGGCCAGGCGGGCTCGGCGACGGCGAAGCCGCCCGTCCCCGGCGCGGTGACGATTCGCTGCACCATCTCGGCGAACAGTGCCCGGGCCTCGTGGTCGACACGAGGAGCCGTGGTTGCCCAACCGTCCAGCCAGAGATGCGTGTTGAGGCGCACGGCCTCCGCGACGTCGCCGGCCTCCTCTGCGGCGTCACAGGCCTTGTCGAGGGCGAGCGCGGCCGGTGGCACGGCGCCGTGGTCGGCGGTGTCCGGCCACGGGGCGCCAGTGATGGCGGGCGCGATGAGCACCAGCCCCGCCACGCGGGGCGCGTGGTCGAGGCCGAGGTGCAGCGCCCGTGCGCCACCCATCGAGTTGCCGATGACGACGGCCCGATCCTCCCCGGCAGCATCCATCACCGCGAGCGCGTCACCGACACTGTCGTGCGGCGCCTCGGGGTCCCAGGTGGACTCGCCCGCGCCTCGTTGGTCGAACGTGATGACGCGCCGGTTCGTCGACCAGGTCGGCACGACGCGGTGCCAGCACCGACGGTCGCCGACCCCCGGGTTCAGCAGCAGCAGTGGGAGCTTCCCGGAGTCCTTGTCGACACCGGGGGACCAGTGGTCGCCGATCTCGAACACCTCGGCGGCGAGGGTTGCCCCCTCGACCTCGACCTGCAGCCTCGTCATGGCGCCCCGTTCCAGCTTCTCGTGGACCGGTCGGCCCCGCGGGTCAGTCTGCCGTGGCCAACTCTGCAACGCTGACCAGAACCTCGGTCAGGTCGTAGTCCTTGGGCGTGAAGACCGCAGCCACGCCACCCTCGCGCAGGCGCTTCTCGTCTGCCGGCGGGATGATGCCGCCGGCCACGACTGGGATGTTCGCACCCTCGGCGCGCAGACCTTCGATGATCCGGGGGACCAGTTCGAGGTGCGAGCCCGACAGGATCGAGAGCCCGACGACCTGGACGTCCTCGTCGATC
>CBDTZE010000373.1:0-2732 GCA_965364815.1 uncultured Nitriliruptoria bacterium
CCACGAAGAAGGCTGCGGCGACGTCGAAGAAGGCGGCCACGAAGAAGGCTGCGGCGACGTCGAAGAAGACGGCGGCGAAGAAGGCCACGGCCGCTCCCAAGAAGGCGTCCACCAAGAAGGCCGCTTCATCGACCACCAAGAAGGCGGCCACGAAGAAGGCCGCTTCGTCGACCACCAAGAAGGCCGCGACGAAGAAGACGGCGACGAAGAAGGCCACGGCCAGCTCGCGTCCCGCCGCTGCCTCCGTCGAGGCCCTCGCGGACGTCCCCGGGCTGGGGCCGGCCAAGGCCAAGGCTCTGCTCGCGAAGTTCGGTTCCGTCGCGGCCGTCGCCAAGGCTCCCGTCGAGGACCTCACCGACGTCAAGGGCATCGGCCCGGCCGTCGCCGCCAAGATCAAGGAGACGCTCGGCTGAGGCCGAACGTCCCACTGCGTCACTCGCCCCCGCTTGCGGGGGCGAGTCGCGTTTTGGTCACCCAGGCTCGCGCGGTGGCTCGTGCGCCGCGCTCCATGGGGTGGTGTCGGTAGCCGTGACGGGCAAGCCACCAGAAGTACAGCGGCAGGGTGAACGGACCGAGTTGCTCGGCCTGACGAACGTGGGCCGACTCGTGCACCAGCAGTCGCGGCGGCACCGGGTCACGGCTGGACACAATGACGTGCCCGACGCCTTGGCCGGCGAACCCGCCCATGCGGACAAGGGGGTTGCGCGCACCCGACACGACGATCGCCCCGAGGTCCTCGCGCCATTCCCACGTGCCGGCCGCGACAACGCCCAGCAACAAGCCGACCGCCGTGGTCGGTGACGCCCAGGCGATCGCCGCGATGCGACGGGCACCGGTGGGCGGGGGAGCCGTGACCTCCGCCATGCGCGAGGCCCACCGCCCCTTGGCCGGCGACGGATCCAGTATCCGAGTCGTCGCCCAGGTGTTGGGCCTTGCGCCCGTGGCCTCCTCGCGAGACTCGACGGCCATTCGACCAGCTCCTGCCAGCGCGATCCCGAGCGCAGCGAAGCCGAGCCAGGGTGCGTGACGAGTCGAACGGGTCATGAAGCGGATGGTAGGAACTCTGCCCGCGTTCGCCCCCGTTGGCCAAGGACCGGACCAGCAACACGTCACGACCCCGCAACATCGTTGTCACGGTCGGGTCCTACCGTGGCCACGAGCCACGAGGCAGGCGGAAGCATGACGGACACACGGATCGACGAACTGACGACAGCGGTGGAGCGGTTGCTCCTGCGGCGCGGTTTCGTGCACGAGGACCAGACGGCCTACCGGGCCGGCGTGACCGAGGCCGTCGATGCCGTGCGCCGTGCCCTCGTCGACGCGGAACGCGACGACCGTGAGGACCGCAAGAGCAGCCGTGACACGGCGCGCCGAGCGACCGCAGACCAACGGGTGGCCTGAAGCCCATCGCTACCCTCGGGCGCCATGCCACTTGTTGCCCCCCTCCAGGCTGACCCCAGCGAACCGCTGCCATGGGAGCCTGCCCGACACGACCGTTCCTGGTTCGCAGGAATCGGTCTGCTCGTCAGTGCCCTGTGGGTCCTCGTCGACCAGACGACCAAGCAGTTGGCGGCGGTCCTGCTGTCGCCGGCGGGCGCCGTGCGCCACGAACTCCCGGGGCCATTGACGCTGCAGTTGACCTTCAACGACGGCGGCGCCTTCGGCTATGACGCCCCGTGGTGGTTCTTCCTCGTCGTCACGGTCATCGTCACCGGCATCGTCGTTCGCAAACTCCCGATCGCCAACACGATGGCTGAGGCCATCGCCTACGGCATGTTGCTCGCTGGAGCCTGGGGCAACGCGATCGACCGCATCTTCCGCACTGGTGACCCCGGTGACCCTCTACGCCTCCATGGACACGTCGTCGACTTCATCGCATCCGCGCAGTTCCCAACCTTCAACATCGCCGACGTCGCGATCACGGCGGGCTTCGGCCTGCTCCTGGTCACGATGTGGGCCGAAGAACGCCGCGAGGCGCAAGCCGTGCTGGTGACCGCATGAGTGGCAACGAACTTCGCGCCTGGGTCGTCGACACCGAGTACGCCGGCAAGCGCGTCGACGTCGTGTTGGGCGAACTGGCCGACCTGTCCCGTTCCGCGGCGTCGCGCTGCGTCGACGACGGACGTGTCAGCCTCGACGACGAGACCGTTCGCCGGTCCGCGAAGGTGCAACCCGGGCAGGTTCTGACCCTGGCGCCGGCCCCGGAGCAGGAGCCCGTCGAGGCCCCGCCCCTGCCGCCGATCCGGTACGAGGACGAGCACCTCCTGGTGGTGGCGAAGCCTGCGGGCCTCGTCGTGCACGCGGGGGCCGGTCACCACGGCGACACGCTCGTTGATGCCCTGCAGGCGGAGAACGTGCCGTTGGCACCCAGCGCCGGAGAGGGCCGGGCGGGAATCGTCCACCGTCTCGACCGCGACACGTCGGGTCTGCTGGTCGTTGCCAAGACCGACCAGGCGCGCGAACACCTCGGCCAGCAGTTCCAGGACCGCACGGTGGGGCGCCACTACCTGACCCTCGTCGAGGGCAGCCTGCCGGGACCCAAGGGTCGTGTCGACGCACAACTCGGTCGCCACCCCAGCGACCGCACCCGCTTCGCCGTCGTGGCCGATGGCCGTCATGCCGTCACCCACTGGCGCGAACTCTCCGTGGGACTGTCCGGTGCTGACCGCGTCACGCTTGTGGCCTGTCGCCTGGAGACCGGTCGCACCCACCAGATCCGGGTGCACCTGTCG
>CBDTZE010000374.1:0-2729 GCA_965364815.1 uncultured Nitriliruptoria bacterium
ATCGAGGCGACCTCGGACTCGGTGGGCTCGGGCGTGGCCTCCTCGGATGCCTCTTCGGTGGGCTCCTCCGACGCCTCGGCGTCGGTCGTGGTGCCGGCCGGCGCTTCACCGTCGAGGAAGACCTGGATGGTCCCCTCCATGCCCTGGGAACGGTGGCCGGCGATGTCGCAGTAGAACGTGTACTCGGCGCCACCGAAGAGCTCGAGCTCCCCGACGTTGCTCTCGCCAGCACCGGCGGAGACCTTCTTGGTCTCGCCCGCGGCGTTGTCGATGCGGAAGTTGTGCTCCGCACCACCGATGTTGTCGAAGTTGACGACGACCGGGCCGTCCACGGCCACGCCGGCGACGTTGAAGCCCCACTCGAACGCCTCGACAGCGATCTCGCTGCCCGGGCCGATCGGGGTCTTCGGGTCGTCGAGCGTGCTCTGGGCGAACTTCTCGGCCTGGATCGCTTCCTGCGACACAGCGGTGCAGGCGGTCAGGGCGATGGTTGCGCCGAGGCCGACGGCGACGAGCTTGGACGAACGCAGCATGTCAGGAGGTCCTTGGGATACAGGCGAAGGGCCGAAGTCTGGCGGCACGACAACGGCGGGAGCGGCCGGGCCGGACAAGGTCCGGAGGCTCCCCCCGCCGTGGTGCGTGGGCCGACCGTCAGCGTCAGCTGACGGTGAGCGTGCCCTCCATGCCAGCCTCGCGGTGACCCGCGACGTTGCAGAAGTACGTGTAGTCGCCGGCCTCGAGGTCGACGGTGCCGGTGGCGGTCTCGCCCGCCTGGGCCTCGACGACGACGGCGTCGTCGTTGACACCCTCGATGACGACGTTGTGCACGACGGCGTCAGAGGAGAGCGCGAACGTGACCGTGCCGGCCTCGGCGGTCGCGGTGGTGGGGTCGAACTTCAGGGCGGCGGTGCCGTTCAGGGTGACCTGGTTGTCGGCGGCCGGGGCACTGGTGTCGGTCGTGTCCGTGGTGTCCTCGGAGCCGCCGCTGCAGGCGGAGAGGGCGAGGGTGCCAGCGGCGACGATGGCCACGGCGAGACGGTTCTTGCGAAGCATGGGTGGGTCCTTGAAAGCGAGGACGCCGCGCGCCAAGTGGGACGGCGACGTGGGAGGGTTTCGTGCCCCACGAGCGTAGAGCCCGACGCCTCATGGCTCCGAAGCGGGCGTGCGCCCCGGCCAGCACTAGCCTCCGGGCCTCCAGCCCCCTGACCGCGAGGTCCTGCCGTGTTCGACGCCGTCCTCATCGCCAACCGAGGCGAGATCGCCATCCGCGTGATTCGCGCCTGCAAGGAACTGGGTGTCCGCAGCGTCGCCGTCTATTCCGAGGCCGACCGCGACGCGTTGCACGTCAGGCTCGCCGACGAGGCCCACCTCCTGGGGCCAGCCCCTGCCGCCGAGTCCTACCTGAACGTGGAGAAGATCCTCGCCGTCGCACGCGACGCCAAGGTCGACGCCATTCACCCGGGCTACGGCTTCCTGTCCGAGAACGCCGACTTCGCCGACGCCTGCACCGAGGCCGGGTTCGTCTTCGTCGGCCCGCCGGCGGAAGCCATCCGCCGCATGGGCGACAAGCTGTCGGCCCGCGAGGTCGCGCTCAACGCCGACGTCCCGATCGTCCCGGGCACCCAGGAGCCCACCGAGGACCCGGCCGTCGGCATCGCGTTCGGCGACGAGTACGGCTACCCGGTCGCCGTCAAGGCGATGTTCGGCGGCGGCGGCCGCGGCATGAAGGTCGTCAAGAACGCCAAGGAGATGAAGGAGTCCCTCGAGGCCGCGATCCGCGAATCCAAGGCCGCCTTCGGTCGCGGCGAGTGCTACCTCGAGCGGTACCTCGAACGTCCACGCCACATCGAGATCCAGGTGCTCGGTGACCTCGACGGCACGATCATCCACCTCGGCGAGCGCGACTGCTCACTCCAGCGCCGACACCAGAAGCTGGTCGAGGAGGCCCCGGCCCCCGGCATGTCCGAGGAGCTGCGCCAGAAGCTCGGCGACGCCGCCATCCGGGTCGCCAAGGAAATGGGTTACACCAACGCCGGCACGTGCGAGTTCCTGCTGGACGACGACGGTGAGACCTTCTACTTCCTGGAGATGAACACCCGCCTGCAGGTCGAGCACCCCGTGACCGAGGAGGTCACCGGCCGCGACCTCGCCCAGGCTCAGCTCCGCGTCGCATCCGGCGACGGCATCGGCTTCACGCAGGCCGACGTCTCCCTGCGCGGCCATTCGATCGAGCTGCGCCTCAACGCCGAGGACCCGGCCGCCGGCTTCATGCCCTCCCCCGGCCTCATCAGCGACTTCCAGGCGCCGCTGGGCCCCTGGGTGCGCCTCGACACCAACGCGTACTCCGGCTACGAGATCCCGCGGTCGTACGACTCGATGTTCGGCAAGCTCATCGTCTGGGGCGAGGACCGCGACCAGGCCCGCATGCGCATGGTTCGTGCCATCGACGAGATGGTCGTCGAGGGCATCCCGTCCACGCTGGCCTTCGGCCGCCTCGCCATGCTCAACGAGCAGTTCGCTGCCGGTGAACACTCCACCAAGTCCGTCGAGAACGAGTGGGACCTGTCGTCCCTGGTCCCCCACGGACCGGGCACCGCCGGCGAGGAGCCCGAGGGCCCGTCGCGTGACGTGGTCGTCGAGGTCGGCGGTCGCCGCCTCGAGGTCAAGGTCTTCGGAGAACTGGCTGCGGGCGGCGGGGGCGGCGCGCGGCGCAAGAAGCCCAAGCGCGC
>CBDTZE010000375.1:0-2727 GCA_965364815.1 uncultured Nitriliruptoria bacterium
GGCTGCGCTGAGCCCGTCGCGTCTAGTGTCAGGGGTCAACCCCTGACGCCAGGCTGCGCCCGTGGACTTTGCCTTCAATGACAAGACCGAGGAGTTCCGTCGGGAACTGCTCGACTTCATGGACTCGTCCATCTATCCGGCAGAGGCCGTGGCGGCGAAGCAGGTCGCGGATTCTGGCGACCGCCATCACCACCCGGCGGTCCTCGAAGACCTGAAGGACGAGGCGCGCCAGCGCGGACTCTGGAACCTGTTCCTGCCCAAGTCGTCACACCACGACCATGGTGCCGGGCTCACGAACCTCGAGTACGCGCCCCTGGCCGAGATCATGGGCCGCTCGCCCTGGCTGGCGCCGGAGGCCATGAACTGCGCCGCGCCGGACACCGGCAACATGGAGGTCCTCGCGGAGTTCGGTACGCCCGAACAGCAGGACCGCTGGCTGCGGCCACTGCTGGACGGCCAGATCCGTTCGTGCTTCGCGATGACCGAGCCGGACGTCGCTTCCTCCGACGCGCGCAACATCCGCTCGTCCATCACGCGTGAGGGTGACGAGTACGTCATCAACGGCAAGAAGTGGTGGTCGTCGGGCGCTGCCTCGGCGCGCTGCAAGGTCGCCATCTTCATGGGTGTCACCGACCCCGATGCTGACCCCTACAGCCAGCAGTCCATGGTCCTGGTGCCGTTCGACATCCCCGGCGTCGAGGTCGTCCGCGACCTGCCGGTCTTCGGGCACTACGACGGTCACGGCGGACACCCGGAGGTCCATTACAAGGACGTTCGCGTCCCGGTCGACAGCATCCTCAAGGGCGAGGGCGAGGGCTTCGCGATCGCCCAAGCGCGCCTGGGGCCCGGCCGCATCCACCACGCGATGCGCGCCATCGGCATGGCGGAGCGCGGCTTCGACCTGCTGTGCCAGCGCGTCGTCTCGCGCGAGGCCTTCGGCAAGCCCCTGGCTCGCCAGGGTGTCGTGCAGGACTGGATCGCCGAGTCGCGGGTCCGGATCGAGCAGGCGCGTCTGCTGGTGCTCAAGACCGCCTGGCTGATGGACACCGTCGGCAACAAGGGCGCCCGCATCGAGATCAGTGCGATCAAGGTCGCCGCGCCCCGGACCGCAGAGTGGGTCCTGGACAAGGCGATCCAGGCCCACGGCGGCGGCGGCGTCTCCGACGACCACCCGCTGGCGATGATGTGGGCGCACGCCCGGACCATGCGGATCTTCGACGGGCCTGACGAGGTCCACAAGATGTCACTGGCCCGTCGCGAGCTCGGGCGGTACCTCCCGCAGGACTGAGCCGGGGCGGCGCGTTCGTGCCACACGCGCCCCGAGGTGCGCGGCCCGGTTCATCCGATTCGCGTCTCGGTGCCTACGGTCCCGCGATCCGACGGACCAAGGTCTCGCACGTGCCGATCCCCACTGCGGCGTTCTCGCTGCGCATGCTCGTCCGCCTCGAGCACCGCCCGGGGACCCTCGGTCGGCTCTGCGCGACCGTGGGCGACCTCGGTGGCAACATCCGCTCGTTGGGTGGCTTCGAGGTCACCGGCGCAGCCGTGACCGACGAGGTCGTCGTCGACTGCGAGGACGTCGCCCACCAGGAGCGGGTCATCGCCGCGGTCGAGGCGATCGACGGCGTCGAGCTGCTGCACCACGAGGACCGCACCTTCGCGCTCCACCAGCGCGGCAAGATCGAGATCGTCTCGCGGGCGGAGCTCCGGGACGTCGACGACCTGTCGATGGCCTACACGCCCGGTGTCGCACGGGCCTGCATGGCCATCGCGGACGAGCCCGAGCGGATCCACGAGCTCACGATCAAGCGCAACACCGTGGCCGTGGTCAGCGACGGAACCGCCGTCCTGGGCCTGGGCAACATCGGTCCCGGTGCTGCTCTGCCGGTCATGGAGGGCAAGGCCGCGCTCTTCAAGACCTTCGCCGACGTGGACGCCTTCCCCATCTGCCTCGACACGACCGACGTCGAGGAGATCATCGAGACCGTGGTGCGGATCGCGCCCGTCTTCGGCGGCATCAACCTCGAGGACATCGCCGCCCCGGCCTGCTTCGAGATCGAGGACCGGCTGCGTGAGTTGCTGGACATCCCGGTCTTCCATGACGACCAGCACGGGACCGCCGTGGTGACCCTGGCGGCACTCATCAACGCCGTCCAGATCGTGGACAAGCCGCTGGAGGACCTGCGGATCGTCATGGCCGGCGCCGGTGCAGCCGGCGTCGCCATCACCAAGATCCTGCACTCGGTCGGCGTCCGCGACATCATCGCCTGCGATCGCCAGGGCGCGATCCACAGCGGCCGCGAGGAACTCAACTTCGCCAAGCAGTGGCTTGCGGACAACACGAACCCGCGGGGGGTCGTCGGTCTGCTGGCCGACACCCTGATCGACGCGGACGTCTTCGTCGGCGTGTCGGGCCCGAACCTCGTGACCGGTGACGAGGTCGCCAAGATGGCCCCTCGCCCGATCATCTTCGCCATGGCGAACCCGGACCCGGAGATCCTGCCGGAGCACGTCCGCAATGAGGGCGCCGTCATCGCCACGGGCCGGTCGGACTACCCCAACCAGATCAACAACGTCCTGGCGTTCCCCGGCATCTTCCGGGGCGCGCTCGACGTGGGTGCCACGACCATCACGGAGTCGATGAAGGTCGCTGCGGCCCGGGCCATCGCCGAGTGCGTGCGGCCTGAGGAACTGGCCGCCGGCCGGATCATCCCCAGCGTCTTCGAG
>CBDTZE010000376.1:0-2724 GCA_965364815.1 uncultured Nitriliruptoria bacterium
CGCCACCGACACCCGCACCGCTTCCAGCCACCGGCGGAGGCAAGGTGCTCCTCGGCGCCGGCGCCATCGCCGCCGCGGCACTCCTTCGCCGTAGGGGCCGATCATGAACCACGCGACCCTTGCCAGTTCTCGCCGCGAGTTCCTGCGCCGAGCCGGTCTGGCGACGGCTGGCGCGACTGTGCTGGTCGCCGGCGCTGCCCGCCGGCCTGCCCGCGCGGACACCACCCTGGCTCCCTTCGTTCACGGTGTTGCCTCCGGCGACCCGCTGTCGGATCGCGTGATCCTGTGGACACGCGTGACGCCGCCGGAAGGACACGATGGGAGCCCGATCCCGGTGCGGTGGTCGGTGGCCACGGATCCGGACCTCACGGCGGTCGTGGCGTCGGGCACGGTCGCAGCGGTCGCCGAGACCGACTGGACGGTGAAGGTCGACCCCTCCGGTCTCGCCCCTGACACGTTCCACTTCTACGGGTTCGAGGCGCTCGGTCGGGCATCGCTGACGGCACGGACGAGAACCATGCCGGCACCGGGGCAGCCCGTCGAGGGCATTCGGCTCGCGGTGGTCGCGTGCGCGAACTACCAGCAGGGCTGGTTCAACGCCTACGCACGGATCTCGGAACGCGACGACGTCGCGGCGGTGATCTGCACGGGTGACTACCTGTACGAGTACGAGGATGGCGGCTACGGCCCGGGGTCAGCGATCGGTCGGGGCCATGTGCCGCCGCATGAGATGGTGACCCTGGCCGACTACCGACAGCGCCATGCGCAGTACAAGCTCGACCCGGATCTTCGGCGGTCGCACCAACTGGTTCCGTGGGTCACGACGTGGGACGACCACGAGTCGACCAACAACTCCTGGCGCGACGGGGCGTCGAACCACACGGACGGCGACGAGGGCGACTGGGCCTCGCGCAAGGCTGCCTGCCAGCAGGCCTACGACGAGTGGATGCCGATCCGTTCGACGGGCGACCGTGCCGTGATCTACCGGGGCCTGGGCTGGGGGGACCTCGTCGACGTCATCGTCCTCGACACCCGGCTCGAGGGACGCGACCAGCAGGTCGAGTTCGCGGGCCAGCAACAGGGGTCCTTGCTCCTGGTCCCGGAGGCCTCCGACCCGGATCGGCACATCATCTCGCCGACGCAGATGGACTTCCTGCTGACGCGGCTCTCGACGTCGAAGGCGCGGTGGAAGTTGGTGGCCCAGCAGGTCATCGTCAGTCAGTGGAACGCTGGCGCCATTCCGCTCATGCCAGAGGGCGCGCCGGACTTCCCGATGCTCATTCGTGATGGCGGCAACGCCCTCAACGCTGACGCGTGGGACGGCTACCAAGCCGACCAACTCCGGTTGATCCGCCACCTACGTGACGAAGCCATCGACGATGTGGTGATTCTCACGGGCGACGTGCACTCGTCGTGGGCCTTCGACGTGACCGAAGATCCCTCGAGTCCCGTGACCTACAACCCGATCACTGGCGAGGGATCTCGCGCCGTCGAGTTCGTCGCGCCGGCCGTCGCGTCCGAGTCGCTCGGCGACACCTTCAACTCGCTCACGCGCACGCCCATCGGCGCGGATGCCTTCGAGGTGGCGATGCGGGCGAACAACCCCCAACTCAAACACCTCGACGCCAAGCGCCAGGGTTTCATCATCCTCGACGTCACCACGGAGCGCTGCCAGGCGGACTGGTTCCACGTGACCGTGGACGAGCCGAACGACGACGCGGTGCACGGGGCGTCGTGGTTCACGGCCTCAGGGGAAAATCGCCTGCAGGAGGCACAAGGCCCTGTCGAGGCCGGCATCCAAGGACCGAAGCCGCCGACCGAGCCCCCCGGGCCGGCTCCAGCACCGTCACCAGGCTCACCAAACTCCGCAACGCTGCCCGTCACCGGTGGAGGGGCGGCGGCGGCGGCCCTGGCCATCGCCGCGGCGGCCAGCCTCCGCCGTCGGTCACCGGACGGTTGAGTCACCCCAGGGCCTGCCGTCAGATCGGCTGGTCGAGCGCCGCCTCGACCACGATGTCGGCGCGGTCGGTCGACACGGGGGCGAAGCGGACCGTGTTCCGGCCAGCTTCCTTCGCGGCGTAGAGCGACTTGTCGGCGGCCTCGAGGAGGCTGGACGGTGTTTCTCGTCCGGCAGAGGCCGTCGCGACGCCGAAGCTCGCGGTGAGTGGCCCACTGTCCAGCTCGAGACGTTCGATGGCCAGGCGCATGCGCTCCGCGGCCAGCAACGCCCCGTCCAGGTCGGCGTCGGCGAGGACGACCGTGAACTCCTCACCGCCGTAGCGCGCGGCCACATCCTCGTCACGGATGGCCCCCTTCAGGGCCTCAGCGACCCGTTGCAGCGCCACGTCCCCGGCCTGGTGGCCGAAGTTGTCGTTGACGGACTTGAAGTGGTCGATGTCGACCATGACGGCAGCAAGTTGGCGATCCTGTCGTCGATGGGCCGCCAGGTCCTGCGTCAGCCGTTCCTCGAGTGCGGTGCGGTTCCAGAGGCCGGTGAGACCGTCGCGCAGGCTGAGTTCGGCCAGCTCCGTGACGCGCTGTTCGAGCTGTTCCTGATAGTGCTCGAGCTCCGCTTCGTGCCGACGCTGGACCAGGGCGGCGGCGGCGAGGGCCGTCACCGATCGGCGCAGTTCGACGAGGACGACGACCTGGCGAGCAATCGTCTCGAGGGCCCCGAGTTGCCCCGGCGTGAGGTGGCGCGGCTCGCGGTCGATGACGCAGAGC
>CBDTZE010000377.1:0-2717 GCA_965364815.1 uncultured Nitriliruptoria bacterium
AGGCCTTGGTCGACGACGCGAGCGAAGTCGGATTCCTCGGCCGTTGCGACGCGCATGATGAGGTCGCGCTGGGCGATCAGGTCCGGGTACGCCTCACCCATCACGGCCATGACGGCCTCGATCAGGGCCGGGACCACGGGCTCCGTCGTGCCCAGCAGGCGCGCGTGGCGGACCAGGCGACGAAGCAGGGACCGCAGCACGTAGCCGCGGCCTTCCTTGGCTGGCAGGACGCCGTCGGCGATGAGGAACGCCGTCGAGCGGGCGTGCTCGGCCATGACCTTGAGGCTGACGTCCGTCTCTGCAGCGGCACCGATCTTCACCCCGGTGAGCTCACTGGCCTTGGCCAGCAGCGGCACGAAGAGATCGGTCTCGTAGAGCGTCGGGACGTCCTGCAGGATCGTCGCGAGGCGTTCGAGCCCCAGGCCGGTGTCGACGTTCTTGGCCGGAAGGTTGCCGACGATCTTGCCCTGGTCGTCGCAGATGAACTCCGTGAAGACGCAGTTGTAGTACTCGACGAACCGCTCGTCGTCGGCTGCCGGGCCACCGTCGGCGCCGAACGCCGGCCCCTTGTCGTAGAAGAACTCGGCGCAGTGGCCGGCGGGGCCGGCCTGGCCGGTCCACCAGAAGTTGTCCGAGTCGAAGCGCTGGATGCGCTCCATCGGGATGTCGGTCTCCTCGAGGATCAACGCGACCGCTTCGTCATCGTTGTTGTGCGCCGAGGCCCAGATCCGCTCCGGGTCGAGGCCGTACTCGTCCACCGACAACTGCCACGCCCAGCGGATGGCCTCGCGCTTGAAGTAGTCCCCGAAGCTGAAGTTGCCGAGCATCTCGAAGAACGACAGGTGGCGGGCGGTGCGGCCGACGTTCTCGATGTCGTTGGTGCGCACGCACTTCTGGGCGCTGGCCAAGCGCGTGTGGGGCGGCTGCGCGTCGCCGTTGAAGTACGGCACGAAGGGCAGCATGCCGGCGATGTTCAGCAGGACGGTCGGGTCCTGCGGGATCAGCGAGGCGCTCGCCATGCGGCGATGGCCCTTCTCCTCGAAGAACGACAGGAAGGTCTCGCGGATGTCATCGGTCTTCACAGCAGGGTCCTCGAAAGGGCGTCAGCCCGCGAGGATGTCACGAGCCGTGGGGACATTGAACTCCGCGCGCAGTTCGGCCTCCCGCTCAGCGGCGGCCCTGCGCGTTTCCTGCCACGCCTCCTGGAGGCGAACCGTCATCCCACCGGCGGCGCGGCCGGCCTGGTGGGCGAGGTTGTTCGGGGCGACGGCCTGGGCAGCACGGTCGACGCGCTTCATCAGCACCATGCCCAGCGCGAGGCCGAGGCCCAGCCCGAACATCAACGAGAAGATCCGGCGGACCATCGTCAGGCCTTCAGCTTCTTGGCGCCGCGGCTTGCGCCGACGGTGAAGGCGGCAGCCTTGATCAGTGGGTTGGACACCGTGGCATGCACGACGCCGACCAGCGAGTCGGCCGTGGCCGTCATCGACTGGACGCCCGCCACGATCGTGTCGACGCGAGCGAGCTCGACGTTGACGCCAGACACGGTCTCGCCGAGTCCCGTCAGGATCGGCACGGTCTCGTCCGTCACGCCCTTGACCATCTGCGTGACCTCCGTGAGGAGGTTGGCGACCTTCACCAGGACATACGACATCCCGATCAGGACCCCACCCAAAAGGGCAGCGACAATGACCCAGACCCAGTCCGAAACGTCCACTGGCAGCGCTCTCCCGACGGCGAAGTCGCGAGACTAGTCAGCCGCGTGGCCGACGCCCGTTCGCGTCAGGCGCTGCGGCCCGATGCGAGCAGCCACCGGTGCTTCTCGAGCTCTTGGAGCAGAGCGACCAGGAGGTCCTCGGACCCCGGGTCGACGTCACCGACCAAGTCGATACGGGCTCGCAGGCGTTCCACGGCGCCGTCGATCAGGTCGGCGTAGGTGGTCAGCACGTCGTCGACGGTGATGCTGCCGACCTCGACGTCCTCGAACGGCGACTGGTCGGCAACCGTGGTGGACCGGCCGTCCGGCACCAGGCCCAGCGCGGTCAAGCGCTCAGCGACCTCGTCGGACTGCAGACGGACGAAGTCGATGACGACGTCCAACTGCTCGTGAACTCCGAGGAATCCGGGACCGCGAACGGTCCAGTGGAGCTGCTTGCCCGTCAGCGCAAGGTCGAGGAGTTCAACCAAGGTCGCCTGCAGGGCGGTGGTCACGACGGCGTCGCCGGCCTCGTCCAAGGAGGTCGGAATACCCTCAAGGTGACGGACATCGGTCTTGGTGCTGCTCATCGAGCGATCCTCAGTGTTGCGGGTCTCGGAGCCGTGCCCATTGCCGGTGGACGCGAGCCACCGAGGCTGTCGCGAATGCGCCCGCCGCCCGACCGTGGAGCCCAGATGTACGACCTCGACCACGTGCAGTTGGCGATGCCCGTCGGCGGCGAGGACGACGCCCGCGCCTTCTACATCGACGTGCTCGGCATGGTCGAGGTGGCGAAGCCCCCAGTCCTTGCGGCCCGCGGCGGAGTCTGGTTCCACGCGGGGACGCTGAACCTCCACCTCGGCGTCGAGGAGGACTTCCGCCCCGCACGCAAGGCCCATCCCGGGATCCAGGCCCACGACCTCGACGACGTGTCGGCCCGTTGCCGAAAGGCGGGGATCGACGCGCGCCCCGACGACAACCTCCCGGGCCACCGCCGCGTGTACGTCGACGACCCGTTCGG
>CBDTZE010000378.1:0-2709 GCA_965364815.1 uncultured Nitriliruptoria bacterium
CCATCTGCGCCTCGCCGACCTCGATCGACGGCGAGATCAGGACGTCGCAGAGGAAGGCGAGGGCGGGCGCCCCAACCACCTCGTCGGTGCGGAAACGCAGCCGGCCCTGGACGTACGCCAGCCCCGTGGGTTCTCCGCGCAGGAACCCGGCGGTCGCCGGGTCGAGTCGACCCTCGACGTGTTCGGAGAAGGCCCGCGGGAAGCCGGAGTCGATGCAGACGTCCCACGCCGGGACGTCGGGGGCCTCGCTGTGACGTGTCGGGCCCTTGGCTGCCGCGACGTCGCCGAACACGCCCGTGAGGACGACGCGGTCGCGTCCGTCCTGGCGCAGCGTCGCGCGGACGGTCGCGTGCCGGCCGCCGCGGCGCAGGACCTCGGTGTGCACGGTGGCCGGTTGCAGGTCGACCTGCTCCAGGAAGTGCGCCGAGAGCGTGACCGCGTCGGGGCGCTCCGCGGCCAGGGCCATGGCGTGTGAGCCGAGGGCCATCGCGTACCCACCGTGGACGAAACTCCCGTTCCAGAGGTGGTAGGCCGGGTGCAGCGGGGATCGGAAGGTCGCCTCGTCGAGGCGTTCGAGTTGCAGGGCGTCGTGGAAGGAGTCGGTCACGAGGTGGCCAGGGTGTCGAGCGCGGCCGCACGGACCACGCGGTGGGTGGGCAGGACCGGCACGCCCGGGACCGGTGGCAGGTCCAGCGTGACGAGTTCGAGGCGGAGACCCGCGGGCCCGAGTGCGGCTCGCATGGCCTCGACGTCCTCGGGATTGAGTTCCAGCAGGTAGGGCGTCAAGCCAGCGTCGATGGCGGCCAGGAAGGACGTGGGCAGCAGGTCGTACGCGATCGGCCCCACACCGGCCAGGACGCGGTCGTACTGGTACTTGGCGACGGGGTGTGACGCCCAGACGTACTTGTCGACGCGGCGCGAATAGACGATGGCATCGTCGGGGAGTTGCGCCACGGCCTCGGCGTACTCGTCGGCGTCCTGCAGGGCGGAACGCAGGGTCACGAAGCCCTCGACCTCGATGGGGCCACGGAACAGGGTGGTGACGCCGCCCAGGGCCACGAGGACGGCGACGCCGGCGGCCACGTGACGCCAGGGCGGACGCTCGATTCGGCTGATCGTGACGACCGTGGCGATCGCGAACGCGATGTAGACCAGTGCGGTGTAACGGGGGTAACTGTGGACCAGGGCGGGGTCGGGGGAGGAGGCGCCGAGATCCGTCGTGCTGATCCGGGTCAGCGCGTGCCACACGGCGAGCGCCATGCTGGCCGTCGCGGCGATCGCCAGCGGTGCCCGGGTGCGCCAGGCACGCAGGGCTGCGGCCGTTGATGCCAGGAGTCCGACGGCCACGACCGGCGCGATCGGTCCCAGTTGGATCCAGTACTTGAGCAGCTGTCTTGCGACGACGCCCGGAGCGATCCAGCCCTTGGGCGCAAGGATGATGATCAGTTGCGGCAGCGGCTTGGGCAGGTCGCGGCCCGGCCCCCGGATCTCCGAGGGAAAGTCCAGCAGGTCGATCGGCGAGACCATCGCCTGCCCGGTGGTCACCAGGTTGCCCAGCAGCACGCCGCCGACCCAGGCGGCCGCGGCCGCGGCGATGACCATCGTCCAGCGGCGCCAACGTCCGTCCGCCCCGTCGAGGGCGACCAGCCAGATCAGCGGGAGTCCCAGCAGCAGGTGGACGTGGTCGGGGCGCACCAAGGCTGCGGACATCGCGACTGCCACGCCTGCCACGGCCAGCACGGGGCGCCGCAGACGGGCGAACCCGACCAGCAGGGCGCCGGCGACCGACGCCAGCGCCAACTCCAGGCCGACGTTGTGCCACGGTCGCAGCATCCAGTAGAGCGCCGGGAACGCCAGGGCAGGGACCAGCGCCCCCAGCCATCGTTCGCGGCGCAGGGCCAGGCTCGAGGCCCCGGCCAGCAGGCCGACGCCCAGCGCGGGGAGGAGGAACAGGAACCACCCGCCGCCCGGAAGCATCCGCGGGATGCCGTAGACGTACGGGGCGGTTGCCGGCACGGACCCGATGTGGTCACCGTCCTCGGTCAGCACCCAGTTCCTCATCCGTGCCAGCGTCGTCGGGTCGTCGAACGGGGCGGCCGCCCGCGGGACGCCGGACTCCGCGACCAGGTGGGCGCCGCGCGCCGTGATGACCTCGTCCGGGGACTGGAAGGCCGTGCGGTCGGGGGAGCCGAAGACCCAGGTGACGGTGGCCAGCGCAAGCAGGAACCACGCACCAGCGATCACGGTGGCCAGGCGCAGGTCCTGGCGGACGTCCTGGGTCACCGCGCGTCTCGAGGGACCAGGGCGGTCTGGCGGGCGATGGCGACCGGTCGATCCTGGGAGTCCCAGAGTTCGGCGTCCATCTCCAGGTAGCCGTCGGTGACGAAGTTGCTCTGGAAGCGCATTCGCAGCGGGCCCGGTGCCGGGATACCGCGCACCTGGGTCGTGAGTTCCAGTGTCGGCATCCAGCCGAACGGGACGTCGTGCAGGTTGAAGATCGGTGGCGGGACGGCGTCGCACAGGAACAGCAGTCCCAGCGTGGGGACGTGGTCCGCGCCCTCCAGCGCGGTCCAGCCCTCCAGCAGCGCGCGGCCGGTCTTCTCGCCCAGTGCCCAGGAGAGCGAGGCTGGCGTGAGCCGCATCTGGGTGCGTCCGAAGACCTCGGGCAGTTGCGGGGCGCCGGTCGGGTCGATGCAGTCGTCGAAGGGC
>CBDTZE010000379.1:0-2688 GCA_965364815.1 uncultured Nitriliruptoria bacterium
CGGCGTGTTCGACGACCCGCGCCGCATCACCGCCCAGCAGGACCTCTGGCACTACACCGTTGCCCGCATGGTCGACGCGTGCGCCATGGCCGGGATCCTGCCGTTCTACGGCCCGTTCGGCGACATCAAGGACACGGTCGCCTGCGAGGACCAGTTCCGCAACGCCTTCCTGATGGGCTGCGTCGGCGCCTGGTCGCTGCACCCGGTCCAGATCGACATCGCCAAGAAGGTCTTCTCCCCCGAGGTCGCCGACGTCGAGTGGGCGAAGAAGGTCGTCGAGGCGATGGGCGACACCGGTGCCGGCGCCGTCATGATCGACGGCAAGATGCAGGACGACGCGACCTACAAGCAGTGCCAGGTCGTGCTGGAACTGGCACGCAACCTCGCCGCCCGCGACGAGGACCTCGCCGAGGCCTACGGCTTCTGACCAGCCGACCGACGCCCGGCCGCCGCGCCTGACGCGGCGCGCCACCGAACGCAGCAAGGACCCCCGATGACTGACGCCCTGCGCCCCCGCCGTTCCGTGCTCTACATGCCCGGCGCCAACGAGCGCGCGTTGGAGAAGGCCAAGACCCTGGCCGCGGACGCGCTGATCCTCGACCTCGAGGACGCCGTCGCCCCCGACGCGAAGGCCGACGCACGCGACCGCGTCTGCGCCGCGGCGAACTCCGGCGAGTACGGCCACCGCGAGATCACGATCCGCGCCAACGGCCTGGGCACGCCGTGGCACGCCGACGACGTGACGGCCATCGCTGCCGCCGCGCCCGACGGCATCGTCATCCCCAAGGTCAACTCGCTGGCCGAGGTCCGACTGGTCGCCGACGCCTTGGAGAAGGCCGGCGCCCCGGACCGCACCAAGATCTGGGCGATGCTGGAAACCCCCCAAGCCGTCATGGCGGCGCACGAGATCGCCTCGCACGACCGCCTGGCCGTGCTGGTGATGGGGACCAACGACCTCGTCAAGGAACTGCAGGCCGAGTTCGTCGCGGGGCGCGCCCCGATCATGACCGCGCTCTCGCAGTGCGTCATCGGTGCCCGCATCGCCGGCAAGGTCATCCTCGACGGCGTGTTCAACGACCTCGACGATGCCGACGGCTTCGCGGCCGAGTGCCTCCAGGGTCGCCAACTGGGGATGGACGGCAAGACGCTCATCCACCCCAAGCAACTCGGCCCGGCCAACGACGCCTGGGCACCCACGGACGAGGCCGTCGCCCACGCCGAGGAGGTCATCGCTGCGTTCGAGGCGGCCCGCGCCCAGGGCCTGGGCGTGGCCACCGTCAACGGTCGTTTGATCGAGAACCTGCACGTCGAGCAAGCCGAGCGCACGGTCGCTCAGGCGCGTGCCATCGCCACGCTCGGCGACTGATCTGGGGCGCATCACCCGAATCCGTGCGCCAAGGCTGATCGTGGGGCGCTGAACGCGCGAACCGGTCCAGCCCACGTCCGGGTTGCCCGAAACGATGAGGAGCGGCCCGTTGGCGTGGTCCCTTTTGTCTCCCCCGGCATTTCCCCACCCAGCCCACCGCCAGACCCCGACCTTTCGACAACGAGGCCCTCGTGGCGATCCGGCTCCGCACCAGTGCGACTGTCGTGGCGCTCGTGGTGGCCGTGCACGTCTGGACGGTGCTCGAACAGCCGCGGGCGGACGGGTCCTGGGACCCCACGGCAACGATGCCCTGGCTTGCCGGTCTGCTGGTGGTGGCGGCCCTGGCCGCGCTCTCGTCCTTCGGCCGGCGCCGAACACCCGGGTGGAACGCCGGCTGGCTGATCGCCACGTCGTCCCTGGCCGTGCAGACCCTCGGCTACGGCCTGTCGGGAGCCGCCCAGGGCTCCACACGTCTCCTGCTCAGTGACCCCATCGGGACGGCCCTGGTCGTGGCGGGATCCGCCGGGCTCGCCGCGGCCCTGTGGGTCATGATCCGCGAGCGTCTCGAGATCACGTTCGCAACCGACTTCCTCGCCGAGGGCCTGCTCATCGGCACGGCCCTGGCGTACCTCTTCGCCGTCGCTGGCCTGGCCTCGGAGTTCCGACCCGCTGCCGATGGCGTCGGCAGCGTCTTGCACCTGACCGCGTCCGGGACGATCGGCCTGCTCCCCCTGGTCTTCACCGTGGCGGCCCTGTGGCTCATGAGCCGGCTGACCCGGCTGACATCCGAGGCACCCAGCGCCTATCGCTGGCTGACCCTCGCCCTGGCCTTCCTCGTCCTGCCGGCCGCGATCTTCGCCGTCGAGCCGTTGGTGCGGGTCACCCCAGAGACGACGCTGGGCACGGTCGCGATCGTGTCCCTGTTTGTCCTGCAGACGATCGCCGTCGGCCTCTGGGCCGCAGCCTCCCTCGACCGGTCGCTGGCTCGCCCCTTCGACCCGGTGCCCGTCCCGGACCGAGCAGCAACAGCCCACGTGCCCATGATGCTCGTGCTCGGTGCCCTCGGCCCCCTGCTGGCCAGCCTGGCGCTCTGGGACACCTCCGGCAACCGCTCCTCGGTCATCGCACCGAACCACTACCTGCTGCTGTTCGGCTCGCTGCTGTTGCCGATGGTGACGGCCGCCCAACTCATCCGGCGCGTGCACATCGAGTACAGCACCGTCACCCGTGACCAGCACGACGGGCTCACGGGCTTGTCGGACGCCGCGTCGTTCCGGCAGGCTGTCGCCGAGGCCCTCGACAAGCCGGGCAGCCTCCCCGCC
>CBDTZE010000380.1:0-2686 GCA_965364815.1 uncultured Nitriliruptoria bacterium
GTCGAGCACCGCCCGCAGATCCTCTCCGACTCGGAGAAGGACGCGCTGATCGCCTACGTCCCGACGCTCAACGGGGGCGCTGGGGTCGAGGGCGCTCCGATCCCCCACGTGGACGGCTGGGAAGAGGCCGACATCGCTCGTGGCCTGGAACTCTTCACCTCGAACTGCGCGGCGTGCCACGGCCCCACGGCCGCGGGCATCGCCGTCGGCCAGAAGGACGTGTCGTCCACGCTTGACGAGACCACGCCCCTGGAGATCGCCGAAGCCATCCGCATCGGCCCGGGCGTCATGCCCGTGTTCGGCCCGGACGCCGTGGACCAGGAAGACCTGGAGTCCATCGTCGCGTGGGTCATGGACCTGCGCCAACGAGCCGCGCCGGGCGGCGCCCAGATCGGCCGTTCCGGCCCGGTCAGCGAGGGCTTCATCGCCTGGTTCGTCGGCATGGGGCTGTTGACCGCCGTGATGTACCTGCTGGGTGAGCGCGCAAAGGACGAGGACCATGGCTGAGACCCCCCGCCCCACGCCCGACACCCCGACCAAGGCCGCCCAGTGGCAGGCCCGTCGCGAACGCCAGGACCGCGCCACCAAGTGGGCGGCCCTGAGCTTCCTGGTGGCCATCGCCTCCTCGATCGCGCTGTTCTTCGTCTACCTGACCGGCGGCCAGACGCAGCTGGAGGGCCTGGCCCTCTTCGGTGCGTTCGGTGGCGTCGGCCTGGGCCTGGGCATCTGGGTCCGCGTGGTCATCGACGAGCCCCACGTGGTCGAGCCGCGCAAGTCCTTCAAGTCGGACCCGGCTGAGGCGCGTGCGGCGTTCAGCGAGGAGTTCGAGGACGCGCTGGGCGAGGCCGCGGCCGGCGGCCGGCGCCGCTTCCTGCTGCGACTCGTCTACGGCGTGGCCGGGTCGCTGGGCCTGGCCCTGCTGATCCCGCTGCGCTCGCTGGGACCGGGCCCCAAGTCCGAGCTCTTCACGACACCGTGGAAGACCAACAAGCGACTCGTCACGTCCGAGGGCGAGGAACTTCGTGCCGCGGACATCTCCGTCGACCAGGTCGTCACCGTCTTCCCGCAGGACGCCGTGGGCTCCGCGGATGGCCAGGCCGTCCTGATCGGCCTGCGCCCCGACCGCCCCGACAAGAACCAGTTCGAGACCGTCGAGGGCCTCGCCTGTTACTCGAAGATCTGCACGCACGCAGGCTGCCCGGTCGGGCTCTACCGCGCCCGCGCCGGCGAACTGCTGTGCCCGTGCCACCAGTCGACGTTCGACGTCTACGACGGGGCGAAGGTCCTGTCCGGCCCCACCGGCCGGCCGCTGCCGCACCTGCCGATCGGCGTCGACGACGAGGGCTACCTCATCGCCCTCGACGACTTCTCGGAGCCCGTGGGTCCGTCGTTCTGGAACCTCAACGACAACCCCGACACGTCTGACGTCGCCGATGGGGGTGCCTCATGAGCGCCTCCGCATCGACCCGTCCCGGCACCACACCGCCGCGCAAGCAGACGCCTGCCGACGACCTCGCGCGTTGGCTCGACGACCGACTCGGCCTGGCCGAAGGTTCGAAGAAGTATCTCCGCAAGGCCTTCCCGGCCCACTGGAGCTACCTGATCGGCGAGGTCGCACTGTTCTCGCTGGTCGTCCTGCTGTTCACCGGCACCTTCCTCGCCTTCTTCTACACACCCGACTCACGGCTGGTCATCTACGACGGCCCCTACCTGCCGCTGCAGGGCCGCGAGATCTCGGCCGCCTACGACTCCGTGCTGCGCCTCTCGTTCGAGGTCCGCGCCGGCCTGTTGATGCGCCAGATCCACCACTGGGCCGCGCTGGTCTTCGTGGCTGCGATCGTCATGCACATGCTCCGGGTGTTCTTCACCGGCGCGTTCCGTCGTCCGCGCGAACTCAACTGGATCGTCGGACTCACGCTGCTCCTGCTGGCCTTCGGCGCCGGCTTCACCGGCTACTCCCTCCCGGACGACCTGCTCTCCGGCACCGGCCTGCGCATCGGGTACTCGGCGTTGCTGTCGATCCCCTTCATGGGCCCGCTGGTCGGCTTCGTGGCGCTGGGCGGCGAGTACCCGGGCATCGATGCGCTCGGGCGCCTGCACATCGCCCACGTGATGCTGATCCCGGCTGGCCTCATCGGCCTGCTGGGTGCCCACCTGGCAATCCTGATCCGCCAGAAGCACACGCAGAAGCCGTCGCGCATCGCCACCGAGGACAACGTCGTCGGTGAGCCGCTCTTCCCGTCGCAGACCATGACGTCGCTGTCACTGTTCGCGTTCACGATCGCCGTGCTGTCGCTCATGGGTGGTCTGTTCGAGATCAACCCGGTGTGGCTCTTCGGCCCGTACGAGCCCTTCGAGGTCTTCGCCCCGGCCCAGCCCGACTGGTACATGGGCTGGCTGGAGGGCCTGCTGCGCCTGTGGCCCGCCTGGGAGTTCACGATCCTCGGCGTGACGATTCCGTCGGTCTTCATCCCGTCGGTCGTCGTCCCCGGTTTGATGTTCACCGTCGTCTACGCATGGCCGTGGATCGACAAGAAGCTGACCGGCGACGACCGCGAGACCCACCTCGCCCAGCGTCCCCGTGACGTGCCGATCCGCACCGGCCTGGGCGTCGGCGGCCTGATGTTCCTGATCGTGATCTTCGTGGCCGGGTCCAACGACGTCATCGCGTCCAACACCGTCACGG
>CBDTZE010000381.1:0-2685 GCA_965364815.1 uncultured Nitriliruptoria bacterium
CTTCCGGTGGGAAGCTGGGCTGCCCAGCTCGAGGGCGATGAGATCACCTCGACGCTCTGCCCACGTCGCACGTGCCATGGTCGCGAGACACCCACTCGCCGGAGGCCGGCGTCGATCTCGTCGATGATCGCCGGATACTTGGCGTCGCAGGCGATGCGCAGACGGCCCAGCGGGTCGATGTAGCCATCCCCGAGGTACATCCCGAGCAGGTAGGCCCAGGCGTCGCGCTGTCCTTCGCTGGCGTCGGTCCAGGCAACGAGTCGGGCTGCACGCTCTCGGCGAGCCTTCTCACGGCCCACGCCGCCGCCGTCACGCCACCAACTCACCGTCGTGTGGTGGACGTCCAGTTCCCGGCCGATGGCGCGCAGGCTCCAGCCGTCCTCGAGCAGGGCGAGTGCCCGATGACGGGTGGCATCTGAACGGTGGGGTCCAGGCATGGCGAGGCTCCGCGCCTTGGTGCCCCCGTCGACAGCGCTTGACGACCACGGACAGTGTCGCCCCGACCTGTGACACGCCCCGAACGCGCTGCTGAGTCAACGCCCGGAGGGGTCACGGCTACGGTTGGGGGTCCGCGACGAGCCCACTCGTCGCCTCGCACCGACCATCGGTGAAGGGATGTCTGCCACGAGTTCCAAGCGTGCAACTGCTCGGGTGCAAGAGCGCCTGACGAAGGTCCAGGCCGAGTGCAAGCGGCAACTGGCGACGCAACGCGAACTCGAGGAACAGGTCTTCTTCCTCACCGGCGTCGCGGACGAGGCAGAGACCCGCAAGCTCATGGCCGAGACGGCCCTGGCAGACCGGGAGTGGCGCGCCGCACGACAGGACCTGGAGCGCCACCGAGTGCTCCTGGAGGAAACCCGGACCCGGCTGGCCGAGCTCAACGAGCGACGCGACACCCTCCTGGATCGCCTCCTGGAAGCGTGACGGCCTCGCCGCACGACACCACATCCAGCTGCCACCGACTTGACCACACGCACCGGCCTGCCCGGAGCCCGAGGGGACTGCCGTGACCGACAACGTGCCCACCACCGACGCCGCAGCCGTTCCTGCGACGCGCGTGCTCATCGCCGAGGACGAGGCCCTCATCCGCCTCGACCTCAAGGAGATGCTGCAGGAAGAGGGCTTCGAGGTCGTGGCCGAGGTCGCCGACGGCGCCTCCGCCGTCCGCCTGACGCGTGAACTCAAGCCAGACCTGGTCATCCTCGACGTCAAGATGCCGGTGATGGACGGGATCCAGGCCGCAGAGGAGATCGCCAAGGAGCGCCTCAGCGCCATCCTGATCCTCACGGCGTTCTCGCAGCGCGACCTGGTCGAGAAGGCACGCCGCGCCGGAGCCATGGCCTACCTGGTCAAGCCGTTCCAGAAGCACGACCTGCTGCCGGCCGTCGAGATCGCCGCGGGGCGCTTCCGCGAGATGTCCGGCCTCGAGCACCAGGTCGACGACCTGCAGGGCCGCCTCGAAGCCCGCAAGGTCGTGGAGCGCGCCAAGGGTGCGCTGATGGACCAGAAGGACCTCAGCGAGGCCGAGGCCTTCCGCTACATCCAGCAGCAGGCCATGGAGCGCCGACTCACGATGAAGCAGGTCGCGGAGCAGATCCTCGAGGGCGAGGCTTCCTGACCCGATGTGCGCGCGATGACCGCGCGCGCTCTACGACCGTGGTCGTAGGTGCGGGTGTGGGCCGGGCTCTAGCCTTCCCTTCGATGCTGGAGTGACCCAGTCGCCCACCCCCTTGGGCGCGGTCCCGGCACCATCTGCACATCAACCCTGGAGAACCCCCAGTATGCGTATTGCTCGCACCCTTCGCGCCACGGCCGCCGTTGCCGCGCTGTCCCTGACGCTCGTCGCCTGCGGCGGCGATGACGCCACCGAGACCCCCGACACCACGGACGGCACCTCGGAGACCGACGGCGACGCCATGCCGGCCGAGTTCACCACCATCGCCGACGGCAAGCTCACGATCTGCTCGGACATCCCCTACGCGCCGTTCGAGTTCGAGGACGAGGCCGCTGCTTCGGGTTACTCGGGCTTCGACATCGAGCTGCTTGAGGCCATGTCCGTCGACCTCGACCTCGAGATCGTCGTCTCCGTCACCGGCTTCGACGCCATCCAGTCCGGCACCGCACTGGCCGCCAACGCCTGCGACGTCGCCGCCTCCGCCATGACGATCAACGACGAGCGTGAAGCCAACGTCGACTTCGTCGACGCCTACTTCGACGCCGACCAGTCGCTGCTCGTGAAGGCCGACGCCGGCATCACCGGGCTCGCCGACCTCGGTGGCGCTGTTGGTGTCCAGGCCGACACGACGGGCCAGACCTACGCGGAAGACAACTACGACGGCGAGATCGTCCAGTTCTCCGGCGCAGCCGAGCTGTTCGCCGCCCTCGAGGCCGGCAACATCAACGGCATCCTGCAGGACCTTCCGGTCAACGCCGAGCGCGCCAAGGGTGACGCGACGCTGGCCATCGCCACCACGTTCCCGACCGGTGAGCAGTACGGCTTCGCCGTCGCCGAGGGCAACACGGCCCTGCGCGACGCGCTGAACGCCGCGCTGGCCACCACGCGGTCCAACGGCACGTACGACACGCTCTACGCCAAGTACTTCGAGGCCTGAGACGGCTCCTGACGAGGCGTTCACCCGAGCGCAACGTCAGTGACCTAATGTGAGCGGGGCGAGACCTTCACGG
>CBDTZE010000382.1:0-2682 GCA_965364815.1 uncultured Nitriliruptoria bacterium
CGGTCGTGCTGGTCCACGGCGAAGCGCTGGTGGAGGAGCTGCCCAGGCGGGCTCGGCGCAAGGTCGAGTTGGTGACGCTCAGCTCCCTCGACGTCCTCGACGGCGCGGGCGATCTCCCACGTTGGCGGGCGCATGCACCGTTGCGGCTGGTCACCGTCGCGAGGCTGATTCGGACCAAGCGTGTGGACGTCCTGATCGACGCGCTGGGCGAGCTGACGCGTCGAGGCGTCGACGCCCACCTGGTCATCGCCGGTGACGGACCGGAACGGGCGGACGTCGAAGCACACATCGATGCGGCTGGGCTCACGGGCGCGGTGACGATCCTGGGATGGATCGACGACTCGCACGTCCTGCACGAACACCTGCGTCAGGCGGACGTGTTCGTCTTCGCCAGCGAGGACGAAGGCCTGCCGCTGGCCGTCCTGGAGGCCATGGCCATGGGCGCCCCGGTGGTCTCCACCATCCCCGGCGGGTTGGCGACGTTCCTGCGCGACGACGTCGACAGCTTGGTCGTTCCCTACGGCGACGCCCCCGCCATCGCGGACGCGGTCCAGCGGCTCGTGACGGACGTCGGCCTGTCGGACCGTCTGCGCGAACAAGCCCTGGGCAAGGTGCGACCGCTGACGAGGCAGGCGTTCGTCGCCCGGCTGATCGACGTGCTCTGGGAGCAGCTCGGTCGCAGCGGTGAGCCCGTCGTGCCGACGGTCTCGCCGGAGCGGCTGCATCCATGGCCGTGACCGTCGAGGTGTTGGAAGGTCTGGGGCCTGTTGCGGAGGCATGGGACCGCGTGGTCGACCTCGACGGCGCCAACCCGTTCCTGCGATCGTGGTGGCTCAGCTCCACGACGCTCGGCAAGGCCCGGGTGGTCGCGGTCCACGACGGTCCCGATCTCGTCGGTGGTCTGGCCCTGGAGCGAGTCGTCCGGGGCGTCGCCCAACTGCGGATGATCGGCGAGGAGTTGGGTGCCGCGGACCTCGACCTGGTTGCCGACCCGACGCGCGAGGCCGAGGTCGTCGAGTCGATCGGGGCGTGGCTGGCGGGGCGGCGACTCCCGACGAGGTTCCGCCTGGCGGGCCTGCGCGATGGGGGACGGGTCGCCGGCCTGGTGCCGTCGGGCCAGCTCACCCACGAGGGCGTCGCCTTCTCGGCGCGGACCCCAGCATCGATCGAGGACTACCTCGCCTCACGCTCCAGCAACCTCCGCAAGGACCTCGGCCGCAGCCGTCGCCGGGTCGTCGACGAGCACGGGGCGCAGGTTCGTCTGGTTCTTGCCGGCGAGGTGCCCGACGCGTTGGCGAGGTTCCACGTGCTGCATGGCGCCCAGTTCGGTGAACAGTCGCAGCTCACCCCGACACGCGCGGCGTTCGATCAGGCCGTCCATGCCGGCGTTGCGGCGGGCGAAGTTCTCCTGCACGGCGTGCTGCACGACGGCCGCTGGGTCGCGGTCGAGGTGATGCTGGCCCATGGCCCGCGACTGGGGCTGCTGGCCAGTGCCTTCGACAGCACCGACGATGCCATGAGCGGGGCGGGGAACCTGCTGTCGCTGCATGCCTTCGAGCACGCCATCGACCACGGCTTTGAGGAGGTCGACTTCCTTCGGGGCGCCAGTGGTTACAAGGCAAGGTGGGTCGACACGCCCCGGTCGGTTATGACCGCGACCGGTGACAACAGCAACCTCGCCAAGGCGATCGGCAGTGCGCCGGCGACGGCCAGGCGCCTGCGACGATCGCTGCGTTCGCAGCGGTCCGACTGACGCTCAGGCGTCGCGGCCCCGTGCCTCGTCCTGGGTCATCTCCAGCACGGCCCGGGCAGCGGGTGAGCCGCTGGCCAGGAGTTGGTCCAACGGCCCGGCCGCGATGACCCGACCCTCGTCCACGACGATCACCTGGTCGACAAAGGCCAGGGTGGTCGGTCGGTGCGCGATGATGAAGAGCGTCGTGCCGCGTGCCCGCAGGGCCTCGAGGGACTCCTGGACGAGGCGCTCGGACTCCGGGTCGAGCGCGCTGGTGGGCTCGTCGAGCACGAGGACGTCCGGGTCAGTGGCCAGGGCCCGGGCCAGGCAGAGGCGCTGACGCTGCCCGCCGGAGACGGCATCGGCGCGTTGCCCGATGGGACGATCCCAGCCGCCCGGCCAGGCCTCGATCTCGTGGCGAATGTGCGCGAGGTCGGCGACCCGTTCCAGTGTCTGCTGATCGATGTCCGGCCGATGGAAACGGATGTTCTCCGCCACCGTCCCCTGCAGGAGTCGCGGCTCCTGGGGCACGAAGGCAACCCGGTGTGACCAGTCGGCGCGGTCGTACTCAGACGCGTCGAGGCCGTTCACCAGGTAGCGCCCGCTCGTTGGTTCGCGGAGACGCAGCAGGACCTGGACCAGCGTCGACTTGCCAGCGCCCGAGGGCCCGACGATGCCGATGGCCTGGCCGGCGGTGACGGTGAAGGTCGCCTCACGCAGGGCCGGTGCCGCGCCGGGCTCGTACGCATAGGCGACCTGTTCGGCCGCGAAGGAGTCGATGCTGCCGAGCGGGCGTGTGCCCGGCGTGACGGCGGCCTGTCGGTAGCCGTCGATCGTCTCCGCAACGTGTTCCAGGTACGGGGCAGAGTTGTGGAGTTGCGTGTAGGTGCTCTGGACTTCCTGCCCGGCCGAAAGCGAGCGAAGCAGCACCAGGACAACGGCGCCGATCG
>CBDTZE010000383.1:0-2681 GCA_965364815.1 uncultured Nitriliruptoria bacterium
AGCACCCGGTCCTGGGTGTGTCGGACCGACTTGATGTCGGGCAGCGTCCAGTAGCGGACCTCGAAGTTGACCGAGGAGTCGCCGAGTTCCACGCACAGCACCTCGGCGGCGGGGTCGAGAAGGACACCCTCGACCGCCACGACCGCGGCGCGGATGATCTCACCCGCCGCATCGTGGTCGTCGCGGTAGTCGATGCCGATCGTGATCGAGGTCCGTCGTTGGCCCAGCTCGGTGAGGTTGACCAGCGGGTTGCGGAACACGTCGGCGTTGGGCAGCAGCAGGCTGACGCCCTCGTAGCTGTGCAACTTGGTGATCCGCATGTTGACGTCGACGACCGTGCCCTCGTACTCGCTGGCGATGATCTGATCGCCGATGCGGAAGGGCTTGCGGATCAGGATCAGGACGCCGGCGATGAAGTTCTCGAGGATGTTCTGGAAGGCGAAGACGAACGCCAGGCCCAACAGGCCAAGGCCGGCGAGTGCCGCCCCGACCTCGATGCCGGCCACCGACAGCGCGACCAGCGTCAGGGTCAGGAGCATCGCCATGCGCAGGAAGGTCAGGGTCAGCTTTCGGAGCGTGTCGTCGACCTTGCCTCGTTCCAGGCCCTGCTCCGCCGTGCGCGAGATGACCTTGATGGCGACCATGCCGATGCCGAACACCACGCCGGCGATCAGGAACAGCGGGAGGTCGCCGATGAAGCCTTCGACCAGGTCGAGGATCGAGCTCTTCAGCAGTTCCCAGACGTCGCCGAGGCTCTTGAGTTCGACCTTGTCCGCGTCGGCAGCGGTCGTAGCGGCCGAGGTGGTGGCGGCGAGCAGGGCGGGGACGGCGGCAATCACGGGCGACTCGTTTGGCAGACGTGGGGGCCAAGATAGGCCTTGCCGGCGCAGGGTCGTCGACGATGACGCCTCCATCGGGTCCGTCGTGCCTGGTGTGAGCGGCCTTTCGCGAACGCACGGTTCCGCCCCGGATGCGGTTGGAGGCGGCACGCTGGGGCATGGCTCCTTTTGCCAAGCCTCGACCTGAAGGACTTTGCACCATGAGCAATGCCACTCCCACTCGCCCCGCCGTCGACGCACGTGCGGCGTGGACGCTCGGCGCGGGCCGCCTGATCGGTCGAGGGATCGGCATCATGTTCGTCGTGCTGGGCGCGGTCGCGCTGCTGCGCACCGGACTGCCGACCACGATGGCCGAGTTCACCGCCGAGCACGTCACGGTCGGCTGGCTGGACCACACCGTCCTGCTCGCCCTGATCCACGTCGCCATCGGCGCATCGATCGTCTCGGCCGTCAGTTGGTTCTCCGCGGGCTACCAGGCGATGTCGTCGGGGATCGTGCTTGCCGTGGTCGGGCTGGTGCTGTGGATCGAGCCGGACGGCCTGCACGACAGCCTCGCCACGCATGCCGGCCACGGCATCACGTACATCGTCGCCGGGCTCGGGTTGGCGTTGGCCGGTTGGTTGATCTCGTTCTCGACCCCGGTGGTGACCCGCGTCGTCCGCAGCTGACGCTCCCGTGCTCGGAGCTCGGCAAAGTCAGGCGTGGTTCGGGCCCAGCAGGAGATCGCGAGGCGTGTCGGCACGGAAGGCGGCGAGGGCGACGTACGCCCCGATCGCCAACGACCCGAGCGTCACGACCAGCACCAGCCACACCAGGGCCCGGACGACGTCGGCCTCGCGCCACGCGATCCACAGCCACACGATCGTGAACGACGCGTAGATGTCGACGAGGGTGATGACGCCCCACGTCAGGTCGAGGATGGCCTTCCCGTCGGCGCTGAAGTCGGCGGTGGCGAACCCCACGGCGATGGCGATCGCCATGACGAGGGCGATGAGGGACGAGACGACGCGAGTGACGAGCACGGCAGGCTCCGGGCGTTGGGCGGTGACGCCATCATGCCCCAGCACGGACCCGGTGAAGCGTCGGTGCGTGGCGGCTTCAGCTGTGGGCGGTGTCGGCAGCGCCGAGGAAGTCCTCGACCGAGATGGCCGCGAGGGCTTCGGCCAGCGCCTCCTGCGCGACGTCGTCCCACGTCTTGACGCGGACGCACGCCTTGCCCATGTCGAGCTTGCGCCCCGTCGCGTTCCAGCTCGCCTTGAAGGCGGCCGCGTGGTCCTCGAAGGAGTAGATCCCCATCAGGTACAGGGACACGGCCTGCTTCTGGTTGGCGAGGGAGACGATCGCCATCGGCTGACGGTTGTAGGTCGGCCCGGAGACCTCCAGCGGAACCGACCAGCTGATCATCCCGTACTGCATGGCCTCGACGAAGCCCTCCGGGAGATTCTCGTTGACCAGGTTGCGCAGGTTCGAGACCAACTCGCGTCGGGCGTCGTTCTGGATCTCGATGACGTACGCGTCCGGGGTCGGGGCGTCAGAGGTGGCCATGCTTGCTCCTGGTTCTCGGCGATCGCGGTCGTCCCGTCGATCATGCCATCGAGATCTTGACCTCGCCGGGCGCGGCGCCTTCGGTGCCGAACGCGACGTGGCGGTTGGCGACGTTGTCAACGAAGAAGCGGTCGTGGCTGACCACGACGACGGCGCCGGGGAAGTGGACCAGCGCACGTTCCATGACCTGGGTCGAGGTGACGTCGAGGTGGTTGGTGGGCTCGTCCAGCAGCAGGACCGACGCCCCGGACAACAGGCACTGCGCCATCGCGACGCGGGCGCGCTGACCACCGGACA
>CBDTZE010000384.1:0-2669 GCA_965364815.1 uncultured Nitriliruptoria bacterium
AGCTTCAGGCCCTCGATCGGGCTCATGAGGCCGAGGTTGCGGTAGGCGATGTCGCGCCCGCGACGCAGGGCGGCCTCCTGCTTGGGGGCCTGCCACTGCACGGCCTCGTACACGCCGTCGAGGGTGTCGTAGCGACGCAGGAGCTTGGCGGCGGCGCGTGGGCCGATGCCGTTGACGCCGGCGAGGCCGTCCGAGGCATCGCCGCGCAGCGCGGCATACGCGGTGTACTGGTGGGGCTCGACCCCGTACTCGGCAACCACGCGCTTGGCGTCATAGGGCTGCAGGTCCCGCATCGACGACCGCGGCCGCAGCAGGCGCACGCCGTCGGTGATCAGGGCCAGCAGGTCGCGGTCGCTGGACAGCACGTCGCACTGGTGGCCGGCCGCGAGGGCCTCGCGGACGACGGCGGCCATGAGGTCGTCGGCCTCGATGCCTTCACGGCAGTCGACGGTGAAGCCGCAGTCGGCGAGGTCGTCCTGCGCACGCGCCAGGGCGTCGACCAGACCCGGGTCCTTCTCCGCGCGGTGGGCCTTGTAGCCCTCGTACTGGATCTTGCGGATGTTGTCCTGGCCGTCGAACCCGACGTAGATCGCGTCGTACGGGCCCTCGGGCCACGCCTGGGCGAACATGCTGACGACGCGTGCAGAGACCCACCCGTCGGTGGGCTGGTCCGTGCCGCCGTGCCAGGCCCGGTGGACCATGGAGTTGCCGTCGACGCCGAGGATGCGGGCCACGACCACCTTCCTGCTCGATCGTCGAGGACCGTACGCCGCCGTACCGTCACGCCCCGAGCGAGAACCCGAGACGTGCCATGTCCGACGCCAGTCCTGCGCCCCCCGAACAGGCGGGGGCGGCCGCGCGCTTCCTCGTCGTGAACGACATGCCGATGCTGGTGCTCGGCATGGGTGACACCGACGGGGACCGCGAGCTCTGGCGTCGCCTCGGCGTTGCCGGCCTGACCGGCATCCCGGGCTTCTACGGCTTCAACTTCCCGCGCGGTGCGCAGGTCGGGTTCACCCTGACCTTCGAGCACATGCGCCTCGAGGACGACCAGGCCAAGGGCCTGCTCCAGATCCCGCGCTCCTCGGTGGATGCGGACTGGCTGCTCACGGCCAAGCGGATGAAGGGGACGATGCTGGCCGTCGGGCTGGACCTCGACCTCGACCCGGACTCGTCGGACAAGGAGGTCTGTGACCTCCTCGATGCCCGCGCCAAGGAGGCCACGGCGTCGAACGTCTACGACCACGACATCCGGGCCGCGATCGTCGGCGTCGCCGAGCCTCGCGAGGGCCTGCCGCTGTTCTTCTGAGCCTCAGTGGTTCTCGCGGAGCATCGACGTGTCCAGTTGGGACGTCGATGCCAGCCCGAGCAGGCCCAGGGTGAGGTCGTACTCGGCCAGCAGGCAGCGCAGCACGTGGCGGACGCCGGCCTCGCCGTCCAGGCCCAGGCCCCAGCACCACGGGCGCGCGACCAGCACGGCCCGGGCGCCCAGTGCGACGGCCTTGGCCGCGTCGGCTCCGGACCGGACACCGGAGTCGAAGAGCACGGGGACGTCGGGGCCCACGGCCTCGACACAGCCGGGCAGCGCCGTGAGCGCCCCGATCGCGCCGTCGACCTGGCGGCCACCGTGGTTCGACACGATGATCCCGTCGGCGCCGTGCGCGACGGCGTCCTTGGCATCCTGGGGATGCTGGACGCCCTTGACCAGGATCGGCAGGTCCGTCTGGGTGCGCAGCCATGCGAGGTCGGCCCAGGTCAGTGACTTGTCGCTGAAGGTGGCGACCCACTGGAGCACCGCGCCGATCGGGTTCTCCTCGACCGGGTCAGCCAGCAGCGCCGCGAACGCCGGGTCCTTGAACCAGTTGGCGACGCCGACCTGGTGGATGAACGGCAGGTAGGCGGTGGCGAGGTCGCGAGGACGCCAGGCCAACAGCTTGGTGTCGAGGGTCACGACCACGGCGCCGTAGCCGGCAGCCTCGGCGCGCTTGACCAGGCTGAGGGCGACGTTCCTGTCGTTGGGCCAGTAGAGCTGGAACCAGCGCGGCGAGTCGCCGTTGGCCTCCGCCACTTCCTCGAGGGTGAACGATGCGGCCGTCGATGCGATGAACGGGATGGCCAGGTCGCCGGCGGCACGGGCCGTCGCCAGCTCGCCCTCGTCGTGGACGATGGACTGGACGCCGACCGGGGCGATCATGAAGGGGGAGGGCAGCGGCGTGCCCAGGACCTCGGTGCGGTTGTCGCGAACCTCGACGTCGCGCATCATCCTCGGGACGAACTGCCAGCGGTCGAAGGCGCGCAGGTTGGCCTCCATGGTGCGCTCCAACCCCGCCCCGCCAGCGACGTAGCCGACCGCACCGGCGTCCATCTCGGCCATCGCCTGCGCTTCCCATTCGGGATAGGTGAAGGGCAGCTCGGGCAGCTGGCCGCCCAGTCCGCCGAGGTAGATCTCGGACTGGAAGGCGCCGTGGTCGACGGGCTCGGTCGAGAAGGCCATGTCCTGCTCCCACGTGCTTCGATCGATGGACGTCGGGGGTGGATCAACCCGTCCCGACGGACTCGGACCGTAGTGGCTGTTCTCCCTTGGCGGCCCCGGCTCGGCGCCTGCCGGTCGTGGCGATCGCGACGCCAACGAGGACCAGCGGTGCACCGGCCCAGAACAGCGGGGCGGG
>CBDTZE010000385.1:0-2668 GCA_965364815.1 uncultured Nitriliruptoria bacterium
TGTCTCGCCTGGTGTCCATCGCCTTCGCCGCGGTCGCCTTGCTGGCGCCGGTGCTGGCAAGCCTGCTGCCGTCCGCACGGCCGTTCTCCGGTCTCGTGATCGGCCTGCTCGTGGCGGGGTCTGGCGTCGCCGTCGCGGGCGTCGGGGCTCGCACACCGACCGCGCTCTGGGCGGTGCACGGTGGGCCCTTGATCTACGTCGGCGCCGTTGCGGTGATGCGGCACGCCGAGGGGGGAGCGGTCTCCGGGTTCTCGCCGCTGCTGTTGCTGCCCCTGTTCTGGATCGCCCTGACCGGTGACCGTCGATCCCTTGTCGGCGTCTGCGTCGGGATCGCGTTGGTCCTGGCCGTCCCCGTGCTGTTGCTCGGCGCGCCGGATTACCCCGACAGTGAGTGGCGCCGGGCGCTGATCTGGCTCCTGGTCGCCCCGACCGTCGGGTTGGCCACGCAGGACCTGGTGCAGCGTGTCCGGACCGCCAACGAGGCGCTCCTGGGCCTGGCGAGGACCGACACGCTGACCTCGTTGCTGAACCGTCGCGGGTTCCTCGAGGTCGCGCACCGCGAGGTCCTGCGGGCCGGACGCACCGGGGAACCGCTCGTCCTGGCGATGATCGACATCGATCACTTCAAGAACTTCAACGACACCAAGGGTCACCCCGCTGGCGACCGTCTGCTGGCCGGGGCGGCCCGGTCCTGGGCCGATGAACTGCGCGAGGTCGACGTCCTGGCCCGGTGGGGCGGCGAGGAGTTCATCGTCCTGCTGCCACGCTGCCCCGAGGCCGTCGCACACAACGTCCTCGACCGGGTGCGGGTCGCGACGCCCGAAGGCGAGCACTGCTCGATCGGGTTCGCGTCCTGGCTTCCCGGTGAGCCGATCGAGCTCACCACGGCGCGTGCCGACGAGGCCCTCTACGCCGCCAAGGAAGGCGGTCGCGACCAGGTCCGTGCCGCGGTCAGCCCGCGAACAGCGCCTTGAGTTCGGCGTCCAGGCGGGCCAACTCGGCGTCCGCCGCGTCACCGCGCAGGAACCGCTTCGTCGCCGCATAGGCCGGGTGGGCCAGCGGGATCCGGGCGGTCGCCGCAGCACGTGCGCGATCGAGGATCTCGGCCGCGGGTGCCACCTCGTCCGCGAATCCGACCGCCACGGCCTTGGCCGGATCGATGGTCGCACCACTGAGGATGAGTCCGTCGAGTTCCGTCGGTGAGACGTTCAGCCGGGCGATGGCGACGATCCAACTCGGCACCGGCATCCCGATCGCGACCTCGTTGAGGCCCCAACGGAACTCACCATCGACCGCGACCGTGTGGTCGCACGTCATGGACAGGATCGTGCCGCCACCCAACGCGTGGCCCGTGGCCGCCCCGACCACCGGCATGGGCAGCAGGAAGATCCGCAGCATCGTCTTGGCGAACGCGCGGATGAGGTCCTCGAGCCCGGTCGCGTCCAGCGTCGGCAGGAGCTTCAGGTCGAGGCCCGCGGAGAAGGCGCCTTCGCGTCCGACGATCAGCAGCACCTTCGCGTCCGGGTCGGCCTCGACCTGGTCGAGCGCCCCGTTCATGGCCTCGAACCAGTCGAAGTTCATGGCGTTGCGCTTGCCGTCGTCGAGGTTGAGCGTTGCCACGCCGTCTTGGATCTGCAGGTCGAGCACGATGCGCCTTGCGGTTCGAGGTGTCGCCGACGCTATCCACGGTCCGGGTGGCCGACAGCCCCGGGGCATCCGTCGCCGCCCCTCGCCGATGCCCTACGTTGCGGCCATGACCACGATCGTTCGCGCCACCGGAGTGCACAAGCGCTGGGGCACCGTCCACGCCCTCGATGGCGTGACGCTGGAGATCAACAGCGGGATCACCGGCCTGCTCGGAGCGAACGGGGCCGGCAAGACGACCCTGATCGGCATGATCCTCGGGCTGCACCCGCCCGACGAAGGCACCCTCGAGGTGTTGGGGAGGAACCCGGCAACGTTCGGCCCCCAGGTGCGCGGCCGGCTGGGCTACGCCCCGGAGAACGACGTGTTCCCTCCCGAGGCGCAGGCGCAGGACATCGTCCGCCACGTCGGCGAGCTCCACGGCCTGCCTCGCCGCGTCGCCATGACACGCGCCACCGAGGTGCTCACGCTGTTGGGTCTCGGCGAGGAACGGCTCCGGGCGATCGGGACGATGTCCCTCGGCCAGAAGCAGCGCACCAAGATCGCCCAGGCGATCGTGCACGACCCCGACCTGGTGCTCCTGGACGAGCCCACCAACGGACTCGATCCGCTCCAGCGCGACGACATGTTGGAGACGATCCGGCGCGTGGGCACCGAACTCGGGCTGCACGTCATCCTGTCCAGCCACCTGATCGGCGAGGTCGAGCGAGTCTGCGACGAGGTCGTCGTGCTCGACGCCGGTCGGTTGGCGGCATCGGGTGACGTGGCCACGATGATCGCCGATGCCAGCGGCCACTACGACGTCGAGGTTGCGGGCGACGTGACGGCGCTGGTGGCCTCCCTGGTCGCCGAGGGCCTGGAGGCGGTGGCCGGTGCACGGCGAGGGACGTTCGTCGTCCAGGCTTCCACGCCCGCCGACCTCGACACCGTCCGCGACGCCATCGTCGCCTCCGGTGCGGAGCTCCGTCGACTCACCCGTCAGCGCCGCAGCCTCGAAGAACAGTTCTTCTCGTGAGCGACGCAC
>CBDTZE010000386.1:0-2663 GCA_965364815.1 uncultured Nitriliruptoria bacterium
GCGGCCCTGGCCTGGTTGCGTGCCGATCCGACCGACCTCGTCGGGGCGCACCGGGCGGCCGATGACGCGGTGCGGACGCATGCCTACGTACCCAAGGGTGACCACGGCTCGCCGTCCTGCACGTTCCTCGCTGCGACGGTCGTCGACGGCACGGTCAACGTGGCCTCCCTGGGCGACTGTCGCGCCTACTGGCTGCCCCTGGACCAGGAGTCGCTCGTCGTCACGGATGATGATTCCTGGGCGCGCGAGCAGACCCGTTCGGGCGCCATGAGTTGGGACGAGGCGCGCGCCGATCGCCGTGCCAACGTCATCACCCGCTGGCTGGGCAAGGACGCCGACCCCACGTGGGAGCCTGAGGTCGTCACCCTCGACGTCGAGGGACCGGGCCACCTGCTGCTCTGCTCCGACGGCCTGTGGAACTACCTCCCGCGCCCCGAGGAGATGGCGAAGGCCGTCCTCGACATCGGCTTGGACGCCCCGCCACGGGTGATCGCCGCCGCCCTCGTCCAGCATGCACTGGCGGCCGGCGGACACGACAACGTCACCGTCGTGGTCGTCCCCCTGCCACTGGGAGCACCACCCGTGATCCCGACTCCCTCGACCTCGCCCCAGGAGGCCACCCCGTGAGCTTCAGCGCCACCACCCACCAGAACGAGTTCCTGCCAGCCGGCACCGGCGAGGTGCACGCGATCGTCACGGTCACGGCGGACGAGGGGCTCTCCGTGGCCTCGACGTCCGGTGATCGATGCATCGCCCTGGTCGTGGACACCTCCGGGTCGATGAGCAACCCCATGGGGAAGATCCACGCGGCCCGTCGCGCCGTCGCAGCCGCCGTCGGCTCCCTGCCCGACGGGGTGCGCTTCTGCGTGATCGCCGGTGACCACGAGGCCAAACTGGTCTACCCGACGCGGGGGCGTGACCTCGCGATCGCCGACGAGGGCACGCGCCAGGAGGCGGTGGCTGCGTCCAAGGGCCTGCAGCCCAGCGGCGGTACGGCGATCTCCACGTGGCTCGACCTGACCCGCGAGATGATGGACGGCTATGACGGCATCAAGTTGGCGTACCTGCTGACGGACGGCAAGAACGAGTCCGAGACCGCAGCGAAGCTCGACACGGCCATCGCGGCCTGCGTGGGCGAGTTCCAGTGCGACGCCCGCGGTGTCGGCGACGCCTGGGAGGTTGACGAGTTGCGGCGCATCTCGCACGCCCTGTTGGGCGAGGTCGACATCGTCAAGAACCCCGACCAGATGGACGAGGACTTCGAGGCGTTCCTGGAGCGCGCCCTGGGCAAGGCCGTCACGGACGTCCGCCTCAAGGTCTGGACGCCCAAGGGCTCGACCATCCGCTTCGTGAAGCAGGTCGCCCCGACGATCGAGGACGTGACGTCGCAGGCCCAGGCCGAGGGCCCGCTGGTCACGGCGTGGCCGACCGGAGCGTGGGCCGCCGGCGAGTCTCGCGACTACCACCTCTGCGTGGACGTGCCCGTGGGTGACGTCGGCCAGGAGAAGTTGGCGGCGCGCGTGATGCTGGACGTCGACGGCGACCAGGTCTCGCAGGGCCTGGTACGGGCGCTGTGGACCGAGGACCACGCCCTGACGACCCGTATCGACCCGCAGGTGGCGCACTACACCGGACAGGCCGAACTGGCCACGGCCATCCAGGAGGGCCTCAAGGCCCGCAAGGCAGGCGACGAGGCCGGCGCAACGGTCAAGCTGGGCCGCGCCGTGCAGTTGGCCCACGAGTCCGGCAACGACGCCACCGTCCGTCTGCTGGCGAAGGTGGTCGAGGTCGAGGACCCCGCGACCGGCACCGTCCGGCTGAAGAAGAAGGTCGAGGACCTCGACGAGATGGAACTCGACACGCGCTCCACCCGGACCGTCCGCGTGACGGCCAAGGGTGAGGAGGAGGCCTGACGTGGCGACGACGACCTGCCCCGACGGCCACGACTCCGAGGCCACTGACTGGTGCGACGAGTGCGGCATCGCCATGGCCGGCGCTGGCGCTGGCGGCGGTGCGTCCTCGTCGGCCAGCACGCCCCTCGGCGGCGTTGGCGACCCGGCCCTCGGCGAATGTCCCAACTGTGCGACGATTCGCGTCGAGGGCGAGGCCTTCTGCGAGGTCTGCGGCCTGGACTTCTTGACCGGCCGGCTGCCCGCAGCCCCCGTCGCGGTGCCGGCCCCGGCCCCGGAGGAGCAGGCAGGTGAGCCGGCAGCGACGACCGCTGCCGCGAGTGGCTGGAGCGTGGTCGTGACGACCGATCGCGAGTGGTTCGACCGCAACGAGGCTGAGTCCGGTCGCACCGTCGAGTTCCCCGAAGCCGCCCGGCCGCGGACCGTCGACCTCGTGGGCGACGTCGTGACCATCGGTCGGCGTGACGACGGACGCGGTTGGTTCCCGGACATCGATCTCGGCGTCCCGGTGCTGGATCCCTCGACCTCGCGGCGGCATGCCGAACTGCGCCGCAAGGGCGAGGGCTGGGTGCTGCTCGACGTCGGATCGACGAACGGGACGAGCCTTGCCGGCGAGAAGTTGACGGCCCAGGAGGAACAGGCGCTGCAGGACGGGGCCGTCATCCACCTCGGCGCCTTCACTCGCCTCGTCGTGCACGCCCCGGTGGTCGAGGCATGAGCGGTGCCGTCGCCGCCGCGCCCCCGCCGCCGCCG
>CBDTZE010000387.1:0-2656 GCA_965364815.1 uncultured Nitriliruptoria bacterium
CAGTCCTTCGAGTCGGACACCGTCGCGGCCTCGGCTTCCGACGGTGCGACCGTCATCGCGTCCTACGAGGTCGACTCCCTCGACATCGTCGTGCTCGAGGGCGGTGGTGCTGACGTCCTGGCCTGGGCGGCCGAGAACGGCTTCGACCTCGGTGTGGCCGATGGCGACCCCGATGATCTCTCCGATGCGGTCGAGATGCTGGACTTCTACGCCGAGCGATCGCCGATCTTCGCGGCGATCAAGTTCGACAACAGCCGTGCCGCGGAGCAGGAGATCAACGCCGGCGAGGGGATCCCGGTCCGCTTTTCCTTCCACGACCAGACCCAGGCATGGATCCCGGTCAAGGTCCTCGGCTTCGACAAGCCCGGCGAGGAACTGGTCGTCGCTGACCTGTTCCTGATGACCCCCGGCGTGCCGACCATCCTCGGTGGACGAGTCGCCGGCACCGAGATCGCCTTCCAAGGCAGTTACGACGCGGACTCGGACCTGGTCTTCGACCTCACCGATGACGACCGGGCCGACTGGGTCCCGACGGACTTCACCCTGACGCGGATCAACGTCCGGACGGAGAACCGCCTCGTCGACTGGGACATCGCGGCGACGTCTGTGGGTCGGCCGCAGGAGGAGTGGGCCTTCGGCACGGCGTGGGTGGCTGCACGCTCAGGGGAGACGCACACCGGATCCTCGACGTTCTCGTCCGACACGGACATCGTGCGGGCCGAGCTCGGCGAGGAGGGCTTCCCGGTCTGGCCCGCCGTCGCGGTCGGGGCGCTCGGTGCGGTCGGGCTGCTGGTCGCGGCCATCCGCCGACGGGGCGCCACCGTCTGACCCTGCGTGTCCCGACAGAAGCACCGACGGCCCCCGCACTGGGGGCCGTCGGCGCGCGCTCACGACGCGACGCGGTCGGTCCTTGGCGGGAGCAGGGATACCTTTGGGGTTCGATCCCTCTCGGTGCCCAACCCCCTCCGCGTCCATTGACGCAACCCGGTTGCTGGCGGCCTCGTCGCCGTCCACACCACGGGCCAGGGCAGGGATCAGCGCCGACGTCCATGCCCGGATGCTGCGGCGCTCCTCCCACGAACACTTTCGAGGTACGCGTGCAGGTCACTGGTCGGTTCTCTCCCCACCCCCGCGGTTTCGGTTTCGTCGACTTCGACGCACCCACCAAGTTGACAGGCCTCGAGGGCCGGGTGCAGGAGGTCGACTCCCTGTTCGTCCCGCCAGACCTGGCACGTGGATGGATCGCCGGCGACGTCGTCATGGCGACGGTCGAGGGTGACGAGCAGGACCGGTTCAACGCCACCGCGCTGGCGTTGGTCTCCCGGCCGCGCAAGTTCGTCGTCGGCCGCGCCGCGCAGTTCGTCGGCCGGACCGTGATCGAACTCGACCCCAAGCTGGGCATCGGGCAGATCGAGACCAGCGACGCCCTCGGTGCGCAGCTGCGCCTTGCCCCGGGCCAGCAGGTCGTCACGATGATCCAGAACGACGCCGACGGCAAGCCCGTCGCCAGCGCGCTCGTTGCCGGACCGACACCGTCCATCGCCCCGTCGGCCATCCGGGCCCGCGCTGTCGTCATCGCCTTTGGTGGCGCGACGCCTGACCAGGTTCCCGGTGGCCCCGCCGCCGTCGGCCTTGACCCGATCGAGGCCGCCGGTCAGACGATGCGCGTCCAGGGACGCCTCGCTGCTGGTGACTCCGGCCTCGCCGCCGGTCTGGACACGATGTCGGGCGAGATCCCCGGCGTTGAGCTCGAGTTGGAGAACCTGCGCCACGAGATGGCCATCACGATCGACGCCGACTCGTCGCGCGACCTCGATGATGCCCTCGTCGCCGGTTGGGACGGCGACGTCGACAAGCCAGTCCACCTGAGCGTCCACATCTCCGACGTGGCCGGCACGATCGGTGTCGGCTCCGACGCCGACCGCTACGCCCGCACCATGGCGACCTCGGCGTACTTCGTCCACGGGCAGAACGCACCGATGCTGGACCCGGCCCTGTCCGAGGGCGAGCTCTCCATCCTCCCGCACGAGGCCCGTCGCGTCATGACCGTCACGATGGACATCAGTCCCGACGGCGAGATCACCAACCCGCAGCTGCACCTGTCCTGGATCGACTCCCACGCCCGGCTGTCCTACGCCGCCGTGGATGCCTTCCTCGACGACCAGTCGCCCGAGCACCTCGTCGTCGGCGCCCACGGTCCCAACGGCGCCCCACGCGAGCTGTTGGAGTCGGCGACCGCGAACGTCACCGCCTTGGCCGAGGCCTCCCGTCGTCTGGGCGTCGAGCGTGACGGCCGCGACACCCTGGAGTCCCTGTTCGAGCAGGCGACCCTCGAGGCCACCGTCACGGACGGCAAGATCCGGACCGGCGACGCCGACCCGCACCCGGCCGCACAGCGGCTGGTCGAGCGCCTCATGGTTGCGGCCAACGAGGTCGTCGCGAACTGGGCCGCGGAGCGCGACCTCCCGCTGCTCTACCGCGCCCACGTCGGCTTCGACATCGAGCGTCTTCCCAAGCTCGAGGCCGCCGTCAAGGCCATCGGCGAGGAACTGCCCCATGCCGCGGGCGAGGTTCCGACGCCGGCTGACCTGCTCAAGCTCGTCGAGAAGCTCAAGGGCGAGGGTCGTTCCGACGACGCCGCCTCGGTTGCCACCGT
>CBDTZE010000388.1:0-2623 GCA_965364815.1 uncultured Nitriliruptoria bacterium
ACTATGATATCAGTTATACCAACGGCACTCCCTTCCTCTTCCCGGCAAAGGTTACCATACAGGCCGATCAAAAATCGGTAAGCCAGGCTCTCCCCGCCGGACGAGAGACGGAGCCCGGGATCCGTGCCGTGGGCCAGCGTGAAGCCCGGCAGGCGCGACAGGGCGGCTGCTCGTGGGAGCCACCGGCGCACGATCGCCGGCGTGCTGGACAGCACGCGCCCGCCAAGCAGCGCGTCGAAGGCCTCGCGTTGCGGCGCGTCGACCAGCGTCGAGCTGGGTGAGGTCCCGTGTGTGATCCGCAACACGGCACGGATGGGGTGGAAGCCGGGCTGCAGGACGCTGGCCGGGAACGCCACGCGCTTGCGTGTGCCGTCGTTGCGCAGCGGACCGAGGTCTGGGCCGTTCAGCGGGACCGCCTCCGGCGGCAGGGCGACGAGGCGGCGCACGCCACAGGCCTCGAAGCCGTTGTCTCCGCGGCGAACCACCAGCAGGTCGTCGCTCAGCACGCCGAAGTCGTTGGCGAGCGCAACGCCGACCAGCGTCGACTTGCCGACGCCCGTGCCGCCAAGTGCGACGGCGCAACCCCCCTGGGGCAACACCAGGCCGGCCGCATGGACCAGGTCGCGATCGTGGTGGGTCAGCGTCCATCCCAGCAGGAAGGCGGAGACGCGGTCGACGCTCTTGCGCAGGTCTGGGTCGCCGCCGATGGCGAGACCATCCGCGTTGGCGGTGCCAGCGAGGCCGAGGACGTCCTCGGCCACCAGTCGGTGATCGTCCCACCAGAGACGCAGGCCGTTCTGCTCACGGTCCGGCGGGCGGGTGGGAATGTCGGGGCGCTCGTCGGTGAAGGAGAAGCTCATCGACGGGGGGGTCGACCCGCTGGCCCAGCCGGACGTCAGGCTGCCGATCGTCGTAGCGTGCCGGTCGGTACCCGCCTCGACCCTGACCGGGATGTCCCCGATGAGCACGGCCTTGCCAGACGATCGCGCGCGACTGCTGCGTGCCCGGTCCGCGACCGCGCCGCTCGAACTCAAGGTGTCGGGAGTGTCCATGGGGCGAGCCATCGTAGGGGGATCCACGGTGCGGGTCGTGGGCGCCGACGCTCCGGCTCGAGGCCAGGTCTGGGCCTTCGTGTCGGACGGGGGCGAGGTGCTGGTGCATCGCTGCCGCCGTGTCGGCAGCGATGGGGTCGTCCTCCAGGGCGACGCCAACCTCGGTCCGGACCAACCCGTCGACCTCGATCGACTGATCGGTCGTGTCACGGCTGTCCGAGTCGGCGGCACCTGGCAGTCGTTGGGCCGGGGCGACCGGATCCGCGGTGCAACGGTCCTGGGTTACCGAGACCTGAGAACGGGGCTGGCCGCAGCGGTGGGGCCGAGGTGGCGGGACCGGCTGCTCAGGACGATGCGGAGGGGCTGAGCCCCTGCGCGTGGAGCCAGGCAACCTGGAGCGGCAGAGGGGCCATCGCGTTCGTCCCCAACCACGTCTGTCTCAGGGCCTCGGGTGCGGTGACCAGGGCAGGGTCGAAGCCGGTTCCGTCCCAGTCGAGCGCGAACTGCCGGGTGTGCTCACGCAGGTAGCCCCGCGTCATGATGGCCTTGTCGGCCCGGCGCACCAGCGGGTCGGGCAGCACGTCGCCGAAGAGGGCCTGCATGACCTCGGTCCGGGTCCCCGGGCCGCGGACGGGATGCCATGCCGCCATGGCCGCCCGGAAGCCGTTGTCCGAGAACGGGTCGCTGACCTGGACGTCGTGGAGTCGTCCCATGGCCGCAAGCGTCGCGCTGGCGTGGCGGAGGTTCCTGCGCCGGGACAACCAGTCGACACGCGACGCCCATCGTCGGGGTTCGGTCGCGATCTCCAGGTTCCGTTGGCGAGACAGGCCGCGATCGATCTCCTCGGCAAGCCACGGCCACTGGGCGTCCTCGCGCCGGTGGGCCACGGCCCGTCGCACGCCCTGTGGTGCGAGGGCGTGGGCGACGCGCAGGGCACGGGTCGTCGCTCGGTCGCCGTCGGCGTGATGCAGGTGGCGCCACCGCCATCCGACCAGGAGGCCGTCGCCTCCGTGTCCGGTGACCAGGCTTCCTCCGACCACATGCCGTGAGAGGTGGAAGAACGCGTGGTAGTGGCACGGGTAGTAGCTGCCGACCCGCCGGAGCACCTCCTGGGCGATCGGCCCGACGAAGTCGAGTTCCGCATCGACGTCGTCGATCACCCAGTCGGTCAGTCCGAGGTGCTTGACCAGGTCGGTCTGCCACGCCGTCTCGTCCGCTTCCGCGACACCGCGCCACCGGATGGTGATCGGCACCGGCAGCGGGAGCCCTTCGCGCCTGGCCAGATGGGTGGCAAGCGCGAGGTTGGCGGACGAGTCTCGCCCTCCGGAGAACGTGATCCCACAGGGTGCTTGCCGAAGGGCTCGCAGCAGCACGGTCTCGAACGCCGCCCGTGGCGTCGTCGTCGGGTCGGGGGTGAGGCGCGGGGCGCCCCTGTCCAGGCCCAGCAGGACCCCGGACACGAGTTCGATCGGGGACAGGCGGGGAAGCGCGACGCCGTCCGTCCCGTCGTCCGTCGTCACAGGTCCTCCACGGCGTGGATCGTCATGCGGGCGCCGCGCTTGGGCTTGCCG
>CBDTZE010000389.1:0-2619 GCA_965364815.1 uncultured Nitriliruptoria bacterium
CACACCGTCACCGTCGCCCACGCCGTCACCGTCGCCCACCCCGAAGCCGTCGCCCACGCCCACCCCGTCACCGACGCCCACCCCGAAGCCGTCGCCCACCGAGGCGCCAGACAACCGGCCGGTCGTTCGCGTCGACTACCGCAAGACCTGCTACAGCGAGGACGGGACGTCAGGCTCCTGGGAAGCACTTCTGGACGTGTCTCAGGTGCCCAACGCCAAGAGTTACACGATCACGATGTCGCGATCCGGGAAGCCGAACCACACCCAGACCAGCACTCCTGGTCAGGCCTCGTATGGCTCCTCGGTGTTCATCGCCTTCTACGACACCGCAGGGCCGGGCTCCGAGACGATCCGCCTGGTCTCACTGGTTGTTGACGGGGTGGAGTTCAACCCATCGGGCTTCTCGTCATACACCCTCCCGCCACAGAACAAGTCCTGCGAGGAGGAGGTCTGAGGCGCTGGCTGGCTAGCGGCCGTTCCAGTCGGCGAGCAGACGGTCGCGCTCGGCCGCGGCAAGGTCTTGGGGGAGTGCGAGCTCGACCTGCGCGGGCACGAGGCCCTGGGCCCGGGCGGACGCCAACTCCCGCACCGCTCTGATGCGTCGTGTTCGGGTTGTCAGCACGGGGGACAGGTTTGCCGGCGTCGCCCCGCCGCCATCGAGGCGGACCACCCAACCCTCGCGAGCGCGGCCGTCCGCTGCGGGCTGGTCCATGGTGACCGTCGACTCGATCCGCAGCGTTGAGCCGTCGCGCCAGGGGATGGTCAGGCCATCACCGCCATCTGCGACCACGCCCTCGACCGTGAACGAGCACGTCAGCACTGGGGTTCGCCGCGCCCGGAGGAACACCAAGACGACGCGCGACATCACGGCGATCGTGATGGCCGTCGCGAACCAGCCGATCGGGCCTCCGGAGACGACGAGCAGGATCGGGATCATGACCGAGACCAGCACGAAGGGCACCAGCACGAAGAGGGCGATCAGGCCGACCCCGAGCCTCGCCGCGGCGGGGAGGTCAGACCACCCCGTCATCCGAGGGACCCCGGCATCCGAGGGCACGGCGTCCTTGGTGGGGGAGGCTCTCGCCGCGGACCTCGGGCCGTCCGTGAAGGTGACATGCGCAGGCAGCATCCCGCTGGCTCGGAACTGCACCTCGACGTCCTCGACCTCGCGCCCACGTCGCGCCGTGTAGGTCGAGACACGGATCGACCTGCCGTCGGTCAGGTCGGCGTGCAGCGTCAGGCACGCATCGTCATTGATGGTGAGCCCCGTCGCCCGCCACGACAGCTGCGCCACCTGGCCCCAGGGGATGACGGTGTGTTCGTCGTCGGCCGCCCCGAAGATCCCGTCGCTGCCGAGGGTGAAGCCTGGGACGCCGGGGCCCTTGGACGCTCGGTGGATGATCCATGGGATGCCGATGAACATCGAGCCGAAGAGCACACCGAACACGCCCTCGCCCGAGGCGAGGAGGACCACGGTGGCGACCAGGCCAGACCCGGCGAACAGCACGAACATCCATTGCGTCGCCCGACGAACGCCGGGCGGCTCGACAACCTCGTACACGGTGGCTCCAGTGCCTCGTGGGCTCAACCTGCGTCGAGGATGACCAGCGGGATCTCGCGGTCGGTGGCTTGCTGGTAGCCGCCGTAGCTGGGATATGTCGCGACGACGGTCGGCCACAGGGCATCGCGTTCGGAGGCCGAGGCCGTCCTGGCCGTGGCCGTGAAGGTGCGGCCCTCGGCGGTCACCTCGACCGACGGGTTGGCCTGCAGGTTCAGGTACCAGAGCGGGTGCTTGTCGTCCCCGCCCCACGACGCCACGATCACGAGGCTGCCGTTGTCGGCCCGGACTGGCGAGGTGAGCATCACGGTCCGGGGCGCCCCGCTGCGTCGCCCGGTCGTCGTCAACTTCACGACAGGCATCGCCCCGACGCGACCGAAGATCCGGCCACGTGACGCGTCGAAGATCGCGCGATGGATCGGGACGATGATCTTGGCGCCCATCCGCTTCACCGGCCCGGAGAGCACGGGCGTGGAAACGTTGGGAAGGGGGATCTGCACGAGGACTCCTGCGTACGCGTTCCGCGTCACGCTAGGCGCCCCGACGGCTGCACCGGCGTGGCAGGATGCTGGCCAACACGAGGAGGCCACGTGGCCACGGCGGACGAGCAGGTCGAGGTCGAGGTGTGCACGCCCATGGCGGGGCAGGTCACCGCCGTCGCGGTGGCCGCGGGGGAGCAGGTCGGGGCTGGGGCACTGCTGGTCAGCCTGGAGCTGATGAAGATGGAGCAGCAGGTCCGGGCGGAGGTGGCCGGGACCGTCACCGCCGTCCTGGTCGAGGTCGGCGAGCAGGTCGAGGCCGGTGACGCCGTCGCCCGCATGACGGTCTCGCCCGACCAGGCAGCCGCCCACGCCCCGAACGCCCCGGCCGACGCCCCGAAGGGCGAGCGCCCCGACCTCGCCGAAGTCCGAGAACGCCAAGCCCTCCTGGCCGACGAGGCCCGCCCCGACGCCGTGGCCAAGCGCCACGCCCGGGGCGGTCGGACCGCCCGGGAGAACGTCGCCGACCTGCTCGACCCCGGCAGCTTCGTCGAGTACGGCGGCCTGGCGATCGCCGCCCAG
>CBDTZE010000390.1:0-2609 GCA_965364815.1 uncultured Nitriliruptoria bacterium
CGGCGTGTCTTGTGCTGGCCACGACGAAGCTGGACGTGAACTCCCGGACGCGCAAGCTGATGGGCGTCAAGAAGCTGTCGTTCGCCCCGCCGGACCTGGTCCGCGAACTGACCGGCATGGAGATCGGTGGTGTGACGCCATTCGCCCTTCCCGCCGACCTGCCGCTCTACGTCGACCAGCGCATCCGCGACGTCAAGCGCGCCATCGTCGGTGGCGGCAGCCGCCGGCTCAAGGTCCTGCTGGACCCGGCTGGGCTGGACGAACTGCCCGGCACCCAGTGGGTCGAGGACCTGGCCAAACCGCTGGACTGATGCAGAGACAAACTGAGGTGATCGCATGGCATGTCGAATCAGCGAGTTGGTCCTGGAGTGTCACGACGCTGAGGCGTTGGCGTCCTTCTGGTGCGAGGTGCTGGACTACGTCGTGCTCGAACGGGTCGGCGACGGGAGCATCGAGATTGGACCCAGTGAGGGGTTCGGGGGTCCGCAACCGACGATCATCCTCAGCCCGACCGACGAGCCGAGGCGGGTCAAGTCGCGCCTCCACATCGACGTCAACGCCTGCGACCGCGACCAGGCCGACGAACTGGAGCGGTTGCTCTCGATCGGCGCCCGCCCAGCGGATGTCGGGCAGAGCACTGACGATTCGTGGCACGTCCTGCAGGACCCCGAGGGCAACGAGTTCTGCCTGCTTCGGGCGCGACTCCAGCCCCTGCCAGCCGACATCTGAGCCTGCGGTTGCCAGGAGGGAGGACGGGCAGGACCGACGGGCGGTCCTGCCCAGGGATGTCAGCGGATCGCGAGGGCGACCTTGCCGGCGCCGGCGCCGGACTGGGCGTAGGCGAACGCGTCGGCCACCTCGTCCAGCGGGAAGGTGCGGTTCAGGATCGGGCGGACCGATCCCTTGCGGATCAGGTCCGCGAGGTCGGTGAGCTGCTCACCGCTGGGGTCCATGAAGAAGGAGTGGAACGCGACGCCACGCTCCGCAGCCAGGCCCTCGGGGGCATCGCCCTTGACCGAGACGACCGTCCCGCCCGACTTCACGACCTCGAATGAACGGGCGAGGGTGTCATCGCCCATCATGTCGATCACGAGGTCGACCGTCTCGACGACGTCCTCGAACTTCTCGCTGGCGTAGTCGACGAACTGGTCAGCGCCAAGGCCCAGGACCAGGTCCTGGTTCTTCGCACTGGCCGTCGTGGCAACCCACGCCCCGGCGTTCTTCGCGATCTGGATCGCCAGCGTGCCGACGCCACCGGAGCCGGCGTGGATCAGCACGCGCTGGCCCTCGGTCAGGCCGCCCTTGTCGAACAGTGCCTGCCACGCGGTGAGGCCGACCAGCGGGACACCGGCAGCCTCGGCGTGCGAGATGTTGTCCGGCTTGATCGCGAGCTCACTGGCCTTGATGGCGGCGTACTCGGCCATGGTCCCGGCCTGCATGCCACCGGCCCGGCCGAAGACCTCATCGCCCACGGCGAAGCTCTTGGCGTCCGCGCCGACCTCGGTCACGACGCCGGAGACGTCGTAGCCGATGATCCACGGCATCTGGTAGGGGAGCATCTCCTGGACGTACCCGGCCATGATGATCCAGTCGATCGGGTTGATCGACGAGGCGTGGACCTCGATCATGACGCTGTCCGCGGGGAGGGTCGGGACGTCGACGTCGGCGACCTCGGCGGGGTTCCCGTACTGGGTGATGATTGCTGCGCGCATGGCGTTTCCTGAGGGTGTTGTGAGGTTTGTTTGCATGGTCACTTGACGTGCTGTGCGGCGTGCTGCAGCAGCGTTCGGGCTGCGAGCTCACCCAGGGCGTTCGAGGCGTCCGGGCTGGCTCCGGTGATGAGCCTGCGGTCGACGAGGACGGTGTCGTCGGCCTTCCTGTTGGCGAGGGTCGCGCCGAGCTCTTCGAGCTTGTCGCTGACCGGCATCGGCATCTTCCCGGGCAGGTACCCGATCTTGGGCGTCTGCTTGTCGATCGAGTCCGGGAAGACGGCCATCTGGTAGCCGTCGTAGAGGAAGTCCTGGCCACCGATGGTGGTGGCGAGGAACGCCCCAGGCCCGTGGCACAGGCTGATGGTGTGCAGGTCGTTGTCGTGGGCCCAGCGCAGGGCCGTGCCGACGTTCTCGTCCTCGGGGAGTCCGATCATCGCGCCGTGCCCGCCGGGCACGAAGACCGCGGCGTACTGCGCCGACTTGTCGAGCGACGTGGCGACGACGTCAGCCAGGCTGCGGGGGTTGGCGAACTGCGCCTTGAGGCTGTCGAACAGTCCGATGACCTGCTCGTCCTCGGCGGGGAAGGCCCACATCTCGAAGACGACCGGCGCTCCGGTGGGGGTGACGATGTCGAACTCGAAGCCGGCGTTGCGCAGGTGCAGCATGGGCAGGAGCGCCTCGACCGGGTGGTTGCCCGTCGAGAACTGCTTGCCGTTGGCCATCGTGAGGTTCTTGCCCTCGGTCATGATGACCAAGACCTTGTTGCGCGGGCCGTCGTACTTCTCGTAGGTCGTGTTGCTGAAGTTGGTGGTCGGCGAGGTCGCCAGCTTCAGGGCGACCTTGGAGGGCCGGTACGAGCCGTCGGACTCCGTCTGGGGGGCGATGCCGAGCAGGGAC
>CBDTZE010000391.1:0-2604 GCA_965364815.1 uncultured Nitriliruptoria bacterium
TGCGAGACCTCTTTGCTGCGGTCTTCTTCGTGTTCTTCGGCCTGTCCACCGACCCGTCGATCCTGCCGGCGGTTGCCCTGCCGGTCGTCGTGCTCGCGGTGGTGACGATGGGGACCAAGGCAGCTGTCGCGTGGTTCGGCGGTGCGAAAGCAGGGATCAGCACCCGTGGGCGCTGGCGGGCCGCCGCAGCCCTTGGCGCCCGTGGCGAGTTCTCGATCGTCATCGCTGGCCTCGGCGTCACCGCCGGTGCTTCCGGCAAGCTCTCGGCGATCGCTGCGGGGTATGTGCTCCTGACGGCCATCCTGGGCCCCGTGGCCGCCCGCATGGCGGCACAGTTGCCGGCGCGGTCGGGCGTCGCGCCGGCGTAGACGGATCCCACCGACGGTCAGGCCTTTGCGGGCCACGTCCACGCCAGGCGGAAGATGACGGCCAGCAGCCCGACCTCCAGCGCGATCGACAGGACGTAGTAGGCGAGCCACGACGACTCACCCAGGGCGTTGCCCGCGGACACCGGGATGTACAGGACGGCGACGACCAGGTTGAGCATTCGCGCAACGCGGGCCCGCACCGTCATCGAGAGCGTGATCATCAGGATGGGCACGGCGACCATGGTCAGCGCGCCCAGGACCCAGGTCAGCGTGATGGGGAACTCCCAGACGACGCCGTCAAGGATGTCGTCGATGACGCCCGGCTTGTAGAAGCCCAGGATGTCGACAGAGGCGTAGAGCAGGGCGAAGGACGCCCACGCAGCCGCGATGCGAGCCCGCGTCGAGGGGAGTTGCTCGTCGAGTGAGGTGGTGGAGTGCGTCGTGGGCATCTTCAAGATCCGAATCACTACGGCCGGCGCAGGTCGCCTGCCTTGTGAGACCACGGTGCCTGCAATCCTCCCCGCCGGCATCGGCCGTCAGGCTCGAATTTCCTCAGCCGTTCGGTTGATGCCCCGGAGTCGGCGCATCGTCCATCGGCAGGCGCCCCGTCTCCCACGCCCAGCGGGCAACCTCGACGCGGTTGCGGGCGGCCAACTTGCGCATGATGCTGGCGAGGTGGGTCTTGACGGTGGCCAGACTGATGTGGAGCGCGACGCCGATCTCCGCGTTGGACGCGCCCTGCGCAACGGTGAGCAGGACGTCCTCTTCGCGTTCAGTCAGCGGCTCGATCAGCTCGGCGCGCTTTGGTGGACCCCCGGGGGCCGTCGCTGCGCTGCGGGCGAACGCCTGCAGCAGCCGGACCGTCACGTTCGGGGCGATCAGCGCCTCCCCATCGGCTGCGGCTCGAACGGCCTGGCCGAGGAGCGCTGGCCCGGCATCCTTGAGCAGGAACCCACGGGCACCCGCAGCCAACGCCTGATGGACGTGCTCGTCGAGGTCGAAGGTCGTGATGACGACGACCGCCATCGGATCGGAGACGTCCGGCCCGGCGAGCCGGCGGGTCGCCTCGATGCCGTCGATCCCAGGCATCCGGATGTCGAACAAGCACACGTCCGGACGAAGGTGGCGTGCCAGCGCGACCGCCTCGCGGCCATCGGCAGCCTCACCGACCACCTCGATGTCTGGCTGTGCGTCGAGGATCATGGCGAGGCCCCGCCGCACCAGTTCCTGGTCGTCCGCCACCAACACGCGGATGGTCATTCGTTGCTCCCTGTCCGCGGAAGGACGGCCCGCACCTGCCAGCCGCCTTGCGGTGTCGGACCGGCGGTGAGCGTGCCACCAAGCAACGCTGCACGCTCCCGCATCCCGATGAGGCCGAACCCGGCGTTGGGTTCGCTGCCTCGCCCAGCGTCGTCGCTGCGGCCGTCGTCCAGCACGGTGACCTCAACCTGCTCGGCACTGGTGGTGACGCGGACCTCCACGTGGCTGGCGCGGCGGGCGTGTCGCACGGCGTTCGTGAGCCCCTCCTGGACGAGACGGTGGATCGCCGTGTCCAGTGCGACGGGGAGACCCACCGCCCTGTCGTCGATGTGCAACGTCACGTGCAGGTCGTGGACCCCTTCGGCGAGGGCGGGCAGGTCGCGAACCCCTGTCGGGATGGCGGGTTCTTCGCCGTCGGATCGGAGGACGCGGACAGCGGTCCGCATCTCGTGAAGCGCCCTCGTGGCGGCGCCCTCGATCGCGCCGAGTGCTTCGACGGCTCGGGCGGGATGGCTGGCGGCGACGGCCTGGCCCGCCTGAGCCTGCACGACGATCGCCGACACGTGGTGGGCAACGGTGTCGTGCAGATCGCGAGCCAACTGCTGCCGCTCGCGCAGTCGTGCCTCCTCGAGCTCGTGCTGGTGAACCTGCGATCGGCTGCGGACGGCCACGCCCATCGCGGCTGGCAACAGGAGCACGGCCACGCCTGCCACCGCCTCGCCCGGCCCGGGGGAGGACGTGATGAGTGCGAGGGTGGCCGTGGCAAGCACCACGAGCAGACCGCTTGCGGCTTCGCGACCTGATCCCCAGCGCGCCAAGGCGTACGGCAGCAACAGGACCCACAGCATCGAAGCTGGCTCGGCCGGGGTGGCGCCAAGCAGCGAGGCGATCGACAGCAGCGAGGTCATGCCGAACACGCTCACCACGGCGGCCAGCGGACGGGCCCGCCGCCACGGCAGGCCAAGCGCCAGGACGG
>CBDTZE010000392.1:0-2599 GCA_965364815.1 uncultured Nitriliruptoria bacterium
AACGGGTTGCCCATGTCCAGCAGCGCCCCGCCGACCTCGCCTGCCCAGGCGTGCCACTGGCCCATGACTCCCTCGATCTGCTCGGGCGTGAACTGGCTCATGTCCGTGGCAGGGCCCCGGTAGAGAAAGATGAACTTGGCCATGACGTGCTCCTGAGGTTCGAAGGGCCAGCTTCCCCGGCCCACACCCTGACGTCGTGCGAACCGTCACCACAACGACAACCTCGGCCCGAAAAGAATCCACGTGTCTCAGCGACGGCGCTTGGCTGGTGCCGCCTCGCCTGCTGCAAGACCCGGGAGGTCGGCAAGGTCGGCCAGCAGCTCCTGCGAGCCTTCCAACGACGTGGTCAGCATCGCGCGGCCGATCTCCAGCAGGGTGAACACCCGCGGATCGACGACCGTGTAGATGACCGACGAGGCCTGGCGCTCGGACGCCAGCACGTCGCTCCGACGCAGCGTCGCCAGGTGTTGCGACAACGTCGATCCCGAGACGCCGATGGCATCGGCGATGTCCGCGACACTGGCGGGGCCGTCGCGCAGGACCTCGAGGATCCGGATCCGGGCGGGATGGCCCAGCGTCTTGAAGAACTCGGCCTTCAGTTCGTGGACGGGGCGGGGCATGGGCGGCCTCCTCGGCTCAGGTCGCGGGTCGCTGGCGGCGCAGGCTGGGGTCCGCGGCAGCGATGTGCTGGCGCTGGGTTTCGGACCACCCGGCGAACCCGACTTGGTCGAAGACGCAGTCGGTGAACGTGCAGTGTCGCAGCCCGACGGCTCCCACAGGAACCGACTCGACGCCGCGGTTCTGGGGCCACCACAGCTGGTCGACGTCATCGAGACTCGAGCAGTTCACGAGCTCCGAATCCATCAGGACCACCACAGCGGGCCCGATGATGGTGCAGCCGACGAACTCGGCTCGCGAGAGGATCGGCCCATGACCGCTGCGCGCCAGCATCGGCAGCAGCTGAACATCGCGCCACAGGTACTGCCGAACTCCTGGCTCCGTCATGCTGCTCTCCTTCCATTTCGTCATTACACGAAATCGCGATGCAACGTTACCGTGGGCCAGCGTCGCAAAGTGTCGATGCAGGAGGACGCGCCTGATGTTGACGTCCGTGACCCGATTGCTGCCCCGAGCATCCGACTACGACAGGGCAGGCTTCGGGGCCGACCTGTTGGCCGGCCTCACCGTCGCGGTCGTGGCGTTGCCACTTGCCCTCGGGTTCGGGGTCACGTCCGGCGCCGGGGCGGCCGCCGGTCTGTACACCGCCATCGTGGCCGGCGTGCTGGCCGCGGTCTTCGGCGGATCCAACTTCCAGATCTCCGGGCCGACCGGCGCCATGACGGTCGTGCTGCTGCCACTGGTCGCCGAGCACGGCGTCGCGGCACTCGCCCCCGTCGGCATCCTCGCGGGCGTCATCCTGATCGCCCTCGGCGCCGCGGGGGTGGGTCGCCACGTGCGCTACATCCCGTACCCGGTCATCACCGGGTTCACCATCGGGATCGCGGTCATCATCTTCCTGCAGCAGTTGCCGGGACTCCTCGGGGTCCCGAAGGCGGATGGCGAACAGATCCTCGCGGTGACCTGGCGCGTGCTCGTGGAGGCGGGACACGGCATCCCTTGGACGGGCCCGGCGATCGGGCTGCTGACCATCGTCGTCATGGTTGCGTGGCAGCACATCGAGCGGCTGCGCGCGATCCCGGCCAGCATGGCCGCGCTCCTGATCGGCACCGTCGTCTCTCTGGGCTCCCCGTTCGCCGAAGTCGCGCGCGTGACCGCGATCCCGGCCGGACTGCCCACCCCGCACCTCCCACAACTGGGCGTCCTCGGAGGATCGGAACTGGTCCGGGCAGCCGTCGTCATCGCGCTGCTGGCCGCGCTGGAAAGTCTGCTGTCCGCCGTGGTGGCCGACGGCATGACCGTGGGCCAGCGGCATGACCCGGACCGGGAACTGTTCGGCCAGGGCCTGGCCAACATCGGCGCAGCCTTCGTCGGCGGCATCCCGGCGACGGCCGCCCTGGCGCGAACGGCGGTCAACGTTCGCTCGGGCGCACGCACCAGGCTCGCCGGGATCGTCCACGGCGTCGCCCTGGCCGCCATCGTCCTGTCGCTGGCACCGCTTGCAACGAGGATCCCCCTGGCTGCACTCGCCGGGATCCTGATGGTGGTCGCGGCACGGATGGTCGAGGTGGACGAGTTCCGGGAGATCCTGCGCTCCACGAAGTCCGACGCGGCGACCATGCTGCTCACGCTGTCCGTCACCGTGCTGTTCGACCTGATCCTGGCCATCGAGGTCGGCATGATCGTCGCCGGCGCGCTCTTCGTCAGTCGCATGGCAGGCCTGTTGGAAGTGGACACGACCAGCCTCCTGGGAGCGCACGAGAACGAACCCGGTTCCCAGCAGACGATGCGCGAGGAACGCCAGGTCCGGGCCGACGACATCGTCGTCTTTCGCATCGAGGGCCCGCTGTTCTTCGGGGCGGCTGATCGGTTCTTCGAGGAACTGCTTCGCGTGGACCACGGCATCCGCGCCGTGGTGCTCCGCATGGGAGGCGTTCCGGTCATGGACGTCACCGGCGCCACCGCCCTGCGCACCTTGGTC
>CBDTZE010000393.1:0-2599 GCA_965364815.1 uncultured Nitriliruptoria bacterium
CGCAGTTCTACATCGACGCCTATCGCCTCCTGATGGAGGTCATGGGACCGTCGTCACTGATCGCGTCGGGCCAGCCCGGGGCGGTGCTCGCGGGTGACCTCGAGGACGAGGTTCGCCGGGCCGTCATCCTGACGTTCGGTGGCGGAACGAACGAGGTCCAGCGCGACATCATCGCCCAAATCGGGCTCGGCATGCCCCGCGGCCGGCGCTGAGGAGCTTCGACATGGACTTCACCCTTCCCGAGGAGCACGTCGCCATTCGCGACCTCGCTCGCCAGATTCTCACGGAGCACGGCAGCGCCGAGCACCACACCTCGCTGGAGCGCGACGGCGACTGGTTCGACCGCGGCGCCTGGCGTGCCCTTGCAGGCGCCGGGCTGCTGGGAGTCTGTGTGCCCGAGGACCTTGGCGGCCTCGGGCTCGACACGCTGGCGATGCACGTCCTGCTCGTCGAGCACGCAGCGGCGGCCGGCCACGTCCCGCTGCTGGAGACCTGTGTGCTCGGAACCCGCGCACTCGTTGCGTCGTCGCATGTTCGTCGCCAGGAACTGCTGACCGGCCTCATGGCCGGCGAGGTCGTGATCGTGGCCGCCCTGACGGATCCCGACGGCGCCGACGTTCGTGAGCCGACGTTGCAGGCCGAGCCCGACGGCGACGGCTGGCGTCTGCAGGGGACCAAGAACCTCGTCTCGTGCCTCCCGCTCGCCGATCACGTGGTTGTGACGGCCAGGACCCCGGACGGCCAGGTGCTTGTGGCCCTTCTTGCCGTGGACGCTTGCGTCGTCGAGTCGCAGCGGACGCCCTCCGATGTGCCCCATGGCCGACTTGTCCTCGGCGGCGTGCCGGTCGCGGCCGTCGACGTCCTCGCCATGGGCGACGCCGGCCACGCCATGCTCGGCGACCTGGTCGACCACGGGCGTGCGGCGCTGGCAGCTTGCCAGGTGGGCCTTGTCCGTGAGGCGATCGTGCTGGCCGCTGCCCACACCTCCCAGCGCGAGCAGTTCGGCCGCCCGCTGGCGACCTTCCAGGCCGTCTCCCAACGCGTGGCGGATGCCCGGATCGCCCAGGAGATGCTGGCCCTGACCAGCCTGCAGGCGTCCTGGATGCTGGCCAACGACCTTCCCGCAGCGGAGGAACTGGTCATCGCCGCCTGGTGGTCAGCCGAGGCCGGCCACCATGCGTTGCACGCCGCCCACCACGTCCACGGCGGCATCGGTGTCGACCGCGAGTACCCGCTGCACCGACTCTCCGGCCGCGCCAAGGTCGCCGAGTTCGCCCTCGGCAACGCCGAGGAACTCCTGCAGGAACTGGGAGCACGGATCGCGGCCGAGCCGTCCCTGTCCTGACCTGACCATCACCCGCCCGCAAGACCCCGCGGCGAGCACACACCCGCGCAGACGAGGAAGCACCAGCATGACAGACACCGCGATCGACCTCGACGGCAAGGTCGCCGTCGTCACCGGCGCCGGCCGCGGCCTGGGCCGTGCCGAGGCCATGGAGCTTGCCCGGTTGGGCGCGCGTGTGGTCGTCAACGACTTCGGTGTCTCCCTGGACGGCTCCGCTCCCGTGGACAGTCCGGCTGCCCAGGTGGTCGAGGAGATCAAGGCCGAGGGGGGCGAGGCCATCGCCCACCTCGCCGACGTGGCCGACTGGGACGGGGCGCAGGGGATCCTGCAGGCGGCGATCAACACCTTCGGCAGTCTCGACATCCTGGTCAACAACGCCGGGATCCTGCGCGACAAGATGATCTTCTCGATGAACGAGGACGAGTTCGACTCCGTCGTCCGCGTGCACCTCAAGGGCCACTTCGCGATGCTGCGTCACGCGACCGCCCACTGGCGCGAGCAGTCCAAGGCCGCTGGCGGTCCGGTCTACGCCCGCGTCGTCAACACCTCCTCCGAGGCAGGCCTGTTGGGCTCGCCGGGCCAGCCCAACTATGCGGCTGCCAAGAACGGCATCATCGCCCTCACGCTGTCGACCGCAGCAGGCGGCGCGAGGTACGGCGTCCGCGCCAACGCCATCTGCCCGCGTGCACGGACCAGGATGACGGAGGGTGTGTTCGATGCGGCCGAGGACGGTGCGATCGACCCACTGGCCCCGGAGCACGTGGCGCCGCTGGTGGCCTGGCTCTCCAGTCCGGCCGCCGAGCGCGTTTCCGGACAGGTCTTCGTGGCCTACGGCGACTTCGTCGGCCTGGTGGACGCACCGACGTATGCGGCGAGGTTCCATGCACCCGAGGGCACGTCGTGGAGCGCGGCGTCGTTGGGCGACGCACTCGGTGAGCACTTCGCCGATCGCGACCCCCGCCGAACGTTCGCTGCCACCGACCTGCTCAAGACAACGTGACCCTGGGCGACTGCCGACCGGGGGCACTCTTCCGACAGACAGCGTGGACGTGATGAGAACTCGTGGATTCACTGCGGCCCTCGCAGCCGTGGCCCTGACGGCGACGGCGTGTGGCGCCCGGCTGACCGATGAGCAGATGGCCTTCGGCCGTGGTGCTGCAGGTGGTGGCGGTCAGGTCGTCGTGGTGCCCGATGACGGTGCGACCCCGACCGACGGTGGCGTCTCGACGGACGGCGGCGCGACGACCGTCCCAG
>CBDTZE010000394.1:0-2590 GCA_965364815.1 uncultured Nitriliruptoria bacterium
CCCCGAGGGCGTCCGCCTGATCGTCGTCCCGACGATCATGAAGCAGGGCCTGGGCCGGTCGCTGAGCAGCGAGATCGCCACCTCCGCACCGTCCGATGAGGGCTCCGCGCCCTGACCCTGAAACGGAGGACGGCGCCGCCCAGAGGGGCAGCGCCGCCGACGTGGTGGTGACTCAGACCTTGATCGTGCCCAGGTTCGCGGAGTCGCCGCGCTCGCCGAAGACGGGGATCGTGACGGTGCCGCCGTTGGCGCCCTCGATGATGATCTCCCACGGCTCGCGCAGGTCCGGGCCGCCGAACTCCTCCTCGAAGAGGTGGGGGCGGGTGGACGGGGGCAGGTGGAACGTGAACGATCCGTCTGCCTCGACCATCAGGTGGGTGTCGACCGTCTCCGGGGTCATGATCCGGTCGCCCTCGGGCAGCAGGTTCGTGTTGTTGTCGGTGGGGTCGTCGTCAATCGTTCCCGAGCCCGTCTCGACCGGCGCCGAGGGCGTCTCGAAGGACTTGTGGGCGCGGACCTTGGCGGCGATCGGGTTGCCGGCAGCGTTGACGACGCGGCCGGTGATGACCACGTGGGTCGCCGGGTTCATGGCGGCCTGTGCGTGGGTGATGAACGCCCCGCGGTTGACCTCGTACATCTCCGGGATCGTGTCCTCGTACGGACCGTGGAACTCCGAGCCGTGCTCGAAGGTGTAGATCATCGTGCGGGTCACGTAGTGGCCCCAGTCGCGGCTGGTGCCGGCGGTGGGGTACAGGCCGTAGGCCTGCTTGGGCTGGTAGCCGTTGAACAGCTGCATGTCCTCGCCGAGGAAGAGCATGTCGTCGTAGTCCGGGCTCTTGACGAGGTCCGGGTCACGACCCCAGGCGAACAGCATGAGCTTGCCGGAGGTGTGGTGGGTGATCGCGGTGATCGGCGCGTGCTCGTAGAACAGGTCGCGGATGTTGGCGACCTCGGGCTCGCTGAACGGGGCGCTGCCGTAGTGGGTCTGGCTGGTGCGGTCGCCGGAGGCGCCGAGGTTGTCGCCCCACAGGAAGCCGTAGTTGCGGTTGAGGTCCACGCCGTGGGCGTCGACGTTCTCGTACTGGTAGCCGCCGGCCTCCGGCAGGGTGTGGTTCTCGCCAGTGAACGAGCGCAGGTTCTTGCGCCAGTAGGCCTCCTGGCCCGCGACGCTGTTGGCCAGCGTGGGACCGGCTCCGACGATGCCGTCGGACGAGTCGGTCTGCACGACCGAGTTGCGCGACCGGTTGAAGCCGTCCGGGTTGTTGTTCGGGACGATGACGGTGCGGACGTTGTCGACGATTTCCGTGATCTGGTCGTCGTTGCCGTAGCTCTGCAGCAGCTCGTGCGCCCACATGATCGGCATCTCTGCTGCCGGCCACTCGCGGGCGTGGTGCATGCCGTCCATGTGCACGACGGGGCGGCCGTCGCGGTGGGCGACGTTGCTGGCGATCTCGATGCCGAAGATGGCGCGGCCGAGCAGCGACGGGGAGTTGAGCTCCAGCAGGCGGGCCTTGTCGGGGTACTGCTCGGCGAGGGCGCGAAGGTCGGCCTCGAAGTCGTCCCAGAAGCGGTAGCCGTTCTCGCGCTGGCCGGGCTGGGGGCTGACACGTTGGCCGGCGGTCAGCTTCATGCCGGCGAGGATGTCGTGGTCCAGGACCTCGTAGCTGACGCCGGCGGCGTCCAACTTGGCCTGGTCTCCGGGCCAGAGCATGAACTCGTGGCTGCCGTCGGGGAAGCGACGGTGCGTGGCATCGAGGGCGGCGACGGCACGCAGGCGGGCGTCACCGGTCACGGCGCCGATGCGGGCCAACTGGACCCCGGGTGCGTCGGCAGCGGCGGAGCCGTTGGCCATGACCCGCGCCAGGCGCGAACCGGCCGGGGCAGCAGCGACGGCCGCGGCGCCAACCGTGGTGAGGCTGGCGGCCTTGATGACGTTGCGACGGGAGAGCCGACTCACAGGGACCTCGAAGACGTTCGACGGTGACGGGGGACGCAGTGCGCCCTACCCCTTGCGTTCGACCCAACGACCGTCGATCCCTGCCGTGACGGGGCACGGCCGCACGGCCGACCTGTGGGGCGGGTGTTGCACATGGGCCGGATGGGGGACTGATCCAGTTGGTGACAAATGGTGGGCGGTGCGCTGTTCGCGCGGTTCACTCTTGGCGGTTGCTTCTGGCGGGAGCGACTGGGGGTCGGATCGCCGAGAGGCAGACCGGATCCCGTGGGAACCGGGAGGTCCCTGGCGCAAGCCGGGTACCCAAGTCAGGGAGCAAAGTTCATGGGCGAAGCGGCGCAAGACGTCACACCGATCCAGGAACTGTTCGAGCGCGGGGCCAGTCGTGGCTACCTGCTGCTCAGCGAACTGCAGGAGCTCTACGACCCGCTGTCCCACAGCGACAAGTGGGTCGACGTCCAGGCGCAGCGGGCTCGTGAGGTCCACCTGCAGGTGCTGGACGACCTGGTCGAGGACGCCGATCGCCCCGAGGCCACGCCGCTGTCGGCCTCCAGTGACTCGGTACGCCAGTACCTCAACGAGATCGGTCGCACCGACCTGCTCACGCCAGAGCAGGAGGTTGACCTCGCCAAGCGC
>CBDTZE010000395.1:0-2587 GCA_965364815.1 uncultured Nitriliruptoria bacterium
CGAGCGTCGGGGCGCCATCCACCGGCGAGAGGTCCTCGACCAACAGCAGCGGATGCACCTCCTCGAAGCCCTTGCGCTCCTTGCCCGCGAGGTGCAGCATCTGGCCGTCGCGGAACCGCGCCCCGGCAAGCCCAGCGAGCCCAAGAAGCCGCAGCGCCTTCTTGCGCCAGCCGTCACCGTCCTCGCCGACGAACTCGATGCGCCATTCTCCCTCGACCTCACGCACCGAGATCGCGGACGCACGCCGGTAGGCATGTCGCGCCGAGGTGGCGTCACGGAAGGTCTTGGTCTTTCGCGCCATCAGGCACTCCGACGTGGTGGTCTGCGGGTGGAGTTGGGGATGTCGTGCATCAGTAGAGCGCCGCCGCCAGCTTCGGCCGGGTACGGCGTGTCAGTTCATGGTCCGAGCCGAGCACCGTGAAGAGCGCCACGATCTGCTCACGTCCCAGTTCGCGTGCGTCGCCGCCGGACTTCACGGCCGCCAACAGGTGGGTGAACGCTTCGTCGTAGTCGCCGGCAGCCGCGAGGGCCTGGCCGAGTTCCAGCCTGGCATCCCCGTCGACGGGGTCGGCATCCACCGCTGCTCGCAAGGCCGTGAGGTCGCCGCCGCCGAGCTCGGCAAGATCGAGTCGCGCCAGGAGTTCCTCGACGCGGGGGAGCGGTCGGTGCGGCGTCGCCAGTGACCGCGCACGGCGTGGGTCGGTGTCCGCCAGCAGTTCGGCGAGGCCGACGGCTGCGTCCGTGTGACGAGCGTCCTCGGCCAGCGCCTCCTCGTACAGCGGTCGGGCCGCGGCCGGCTCCTTGGGCGCAAGGGCATCGGCCTCCCTGACCAGCAGGTCGGCGCGGCTGGGAAGGACGCCGGCCACGAACGCCCGGACCTCGCCAGCCGGGATCACGCCGGTGAAGTCGTCGACGATGCGCCCGTCGCGGAAGGCCTTGACCGCGGGGATGCCCTGCACCTTGAAGGCCTGCGACAGCCCGGGGTTGGCGTCAACGTCCACCTTGGCCAGGACGACCGCGCCCTCGAGCGCATCGACGGCCTCCTCGAGCATGGGTCCGAGGGTCTTGCAGGGCCCACACCACTCGGCCCAGAAGTCGACGATGACCGGTACTTCGTGGGAGCGTTGGATGACACGCTCGTTGAAGTCGATCTGGCCGACGTCGATGACGTTGGGTGAGGTGGCCACAGCAGGTTCCGACGGGTGTACGGGGACGGGCCGCGATCCTATGGCTGCGTAGGCTGCCGACCCGACCCATCTCACGAGGATCCAGGCCATGGCGACCGACTCCGACGCCCCGTCGAAGAGCGACCGGACGCTGCTGCTGCTGGACGGGCACAGCCTCGCCTACCGGGCCTTCTACGCCCTGCCGGACACCCTGGCCACGCGCACCGGGCAGGTCACCAATGCGGTCTACGGCTTCACCAGCATGCTGATCAAGCTGCTGTCTGACCGGCGCCCCGACGGCATCATCGTGATGTTCGACAAGGGCCGCGACATCGAGCGCACCGCCGCCTTCCCCGAATACAAGGCGAACCGCGCCAAGGCCCCGGACATCTTCCGGTCACAGCTCGGGCTCATCCGCGACGTCCTCGACGTCCTGGCCATCACCGTGGTCGAGGTTGCCGGCATCGAGGCCGACGACGTCATTGCGACCGTCGCGGTCCGCGCCGTCGACGCCGGCTGGAAGCCCTTCATCGTCACCGGCGACCGCGACTCCATGCAGTTGGTCAGCGACGACATCACCGTCCTCTACAACCTGCGCGGGATCACCGAGGTCGGCGAGATGACCCCGCAGGCCGTCTTCGACAAGTACGGCGTCAAGCCCAGCGAGTACGTCCAGTACGCGGCGTTGCGCGGCGACACCTCGGACAACCTCCCCGGTGTTCCCGGAGTTGGCGAAAAGACGGCCGCCAAGCTCATCCAGCAGTTCGGCACGATCGACGCCATGTACGAGGGCCTTGACCAGGTGTCGGGCAAGAAGGTGCCGGCGATGCTCGCCGAGCACGAGGAGCAGGTCCGCACCAACGTCAAGATCATGACACTGCGCCGCGAGGTCGACGTCGAGGTCAACTTCGACGACGCCCCGATGAACGACGACCTCGACACCGACGCCATCCGTGAGGTCTTCGGGGCGCTGGAGTTCCGGGCCCTGTACGACCGCTTCGTCGCGGATGTCCTCGGCGACGTCGAGGAGGCGCAGGCCCAGGCCTTCGAAGGAACGCCGACCCGCCTGGACGAGGGCGGTCTTGTCGACTGGCTCAAGGGCGTTGGCGAGGGGCCGCTCGCGGTCGTGCCCGTCGTGGGGGACAAGGTTCCGCACCTGCGGCTGGAGGCGCTGTGTGTGGCCGCCCCGGGCCTCGACCCGGCTTCGATCTCCAAGCGCGAGATGACCGACGCCGACCTCGCTGCGCTGGCTGCTGCGCTGGCTGACGAGTCCGTCGCGATCGTGACCCACGATGCCAAGGAGTTCGAGCACGTCTGCCTCGCCCAGGGTTGGACCGCCTCGAACGTCGTCATCGACACCTTGCTGGCGGCGTACCTGAAGAACCCGGAACAGCGATCGTTCGACTTGGAGCGACTCGCCC
>CBDTZE010000396.1:0-2585 GCA_965364815.1 uncultured Nitriliruptoria bacterium
CCGGGACCAGGACACCATGCGCCAGCAAGGCGTCGATGAGCATGACGTTGCCCAGAAAGTTGACGTGCACCATCACGTCGATGCCGGCATCGGTCTGGCGTGCCGCTGCCGGCACGAGGCCGGCGTTGCAGACGAGCCGGTCGAGCACGATGCCTTCATCCGCCAGCGCCTTCGCGAACGCCGTGATGCTCGCCGGGGACGAGAGGTCCAGCGGGTACGCACGGACGTCGTCGTTGCCGGTCGCGGAGGTCACGGCCTCGACCGACTCGGCATGCCGCGACCGCTGTGCAAGCAGTGTCGTGGCCCCCAGCTCGGCGATCCGTCGGGCGACACCTGCGCCCAGGCCGCTGCTGGCCCCCGTCACGAGGACGGTCAGGCCGTCGAGCCTTGACACGTCCGCCAACTCGACCTTCTGGGCGACGGAACCGTCGCCCTTGAACCGATCGACAACGCCGGCCACGATCGCCCCGCCAATTCCCCGCATGCGTGTCTCAGCCACGAGCGTGCCTCCCCAGGCCGTCGCCCGCTCACGTGGCGACATCTGGACGCTAGCCAAGGCTGGGCCAACGGATCACTTGACGAGGATCTCGCTGCGACGCTGTTCGGCCGGCGCAGCGGGTCAGACCTTTTCGAACCGACCGAGGTTCATGACCTTGTCCCACGCAGCGATGAAGTCGGCGACGAGCTTGGGCTCGCCGTCACTGCTGCCGTACACCTCGGCCAGGGCGCGGAGTTGGGAGTTCGACCCGAACACGAGGTCGACCCGCGTGCCGGTCCACTTGACGTCACCGGTGACACGGTCGCGCCCCTCGAACACGTCCTCGTCCTCGCCCACGGCCGACCACTTCGTGCCCATGTCGAGCAGGTTCACGAAGAAGTCGTTGCTCAGCGTGCCGGGGCGATCCGTGAGCACGCCGCGCGTGTCGTCACCGACGTTGGCACCCAGGACGCGCATGCCACCGACGAGCGCCGTCATCTCCGGCGCGGACAACGACAGCATGAACGCCTTGTCGATCAGCAGGTGCTCCGCCGGGATCTCGCCGGCCTTCTGCTGGTAGTTCCGGAACCCATCCGTCTTGGGCTCGAGATACTGGAACGAGTCGACGTCCGTCTGCTCCTGCGAGGCGTCCGTGCGCCCCGGCCGGAACGGCACCTTCAGGTCGTGGCCGGCAGCCTTCGCGCCAGCCTCGACGCCCGCGCAGCCTCCCAACACGATCATGTCAGCCAGGGAGATCTGCTTCCCGCCTGCGTGTGCGTCGTTGAATTCGCCGCGGATCTCGTCGAGCTTCGCGATGACCGCCCCGACGCCGGACGCGACGTTGACGTCCCACCCGGACTGGGGTGCCAGACGGATGCGCGCCCCGTTGGCGCCACCACGCATGTCGGTCTGGCGGTAGGTCGACGCAGATGCCCACGCCGTGGACACCAGTTGCGACACCGTCAGTCCGGAGTCGAGCATCTTGGACTTGAGCGATGCGGCGTTGCCCGCGTCGATCACGTCGTGGTCGATCGCCGGGACCGGGTCCTGCCAGATGAGTTCCTCGGACGGGACCAGCGGGCCGACGTAACGCTGGACAGGCCCCATGTCACGGTGGGTCAGCTTGAACCACGCCCGGGAGAAGGCATCCGCCAGTTGGTCGGGGTTCTGGTGGAACCGCTTGGAGATCTCCAGGTACGCCGGGTCCTTGATCATGGCGAGGTCGGTCGTCGCCATCATCGGCGCGTGCTTCTTCGCGGGGTCGTGCGCGTCCACGACGAGGTCAGCGTCCTCGACGCCCTTCGGCGTCCACTGCTGTGCGCCGGCGGGGCTGTGGGTCAGCTCCCAGTCGTATTTGAAGAGCAGGTCGAAGTAGCCGTTGTCCCACGTCGTGGGGTGCGTCGTCCAGGCGCCCTCGACGCCACTGGTGATCGTGTCGCCGCCCACGCCAGTACCCATGCTGTTGATCCAGCCGAAGCCCTGGTCGGCAAGGCCGGCCCCTTCGGGCTCGCGGCCAACGTGGGCGTCGGGGTCGCCTGCGCCATGGGCCTTGCCGAAGGTGTGACCGCCGGCGATCAGGGCCACGGTCTCCTCGTCGTTCATGGCCATGCGGGCGAAGGTCTCACGGATGTCGACCGCCGAGGCCACGGGATCCGCCACCCCGTTGGGACCCTCCGGGTTGACGTAGATCAGGCCCATCTGCACCGCGCCCAGCGGGTCCTGCAGTTCACGGTCACCGCTGTAGCGGGCGTCGCCCAGCCACTCGGTCTCCGGGCCCCAGTAGATGTCCTCCTCCGGCGCCCAGATGTCGGCACGGCCACCGCCGAAGCCGAAGGTCTTCAGGCCCATCGTCTCCAAGGCGCGGTTGCCGACGAAGATGAACAGGTCAGCCCACGAAACGCTCTGGCCGTACTTCTGCTTGACCCCCCAGAGCAGCCGCCGGCCCTTGTCGAGGTTGCCGTTGTCGGGCCAGGAGTTCAGTGGCGCGAAGCGCTGCGCCCCGGTGCCGCCCCCGCCGCGACCGTCAGTCACTCGATACGTGCCGGCCGCGTGCCAGGCCAGTCGGATGAAGAACGGGCCGTAGTGGCCGTAGTCCGCAGGCCACCAC
>CBDTZE010000397.1:0-2582 GCA_965364815.1 uncultured Nitriliruptoria bacterium
GTGCGCCGTTGATCAGGTCCAGCGCATCCCCGACGGTGAGCTCCTCGCCGTGCACCCGTTCCGGCAGGGTGAACGGGTGGATCGATGAGACCATCCGTGCGAATTCGAACACGTGGCGGTTCTTGACACTCGACATTTGCTGCGAAGTCCTGGTGGGGCGACCCGAACATTCCCCTCAGGGATCCCGGGCAGACCGGGGCCGGCCGGACGGCCATCGCACTCAGGCGTCGAGGTCGCGCAGGTCATCCGGAACGTCGACGGTGGCGCTGCGCAGCACGTCCAGCGGCACCAACGCCAGGACGGCCTCATGGGTCGCCGCCAGCACCACCGGGCAGGCCATGCCGTCCTGGTGGGCGCGAAGCCAGTTCCGCGCCGTCACACACCAGCGGTCGCCAGGCACGAGCCCCGGGAAACCCCACGCGGGCCGAGGCGTCGACAGGTCATTGCCGATCGACGACTGGTGCGCCAGGAAGTCCGCGGTCATGACCCCGCAGATCGTGTGGCTTCCGACGTCGCCGTCATCGGTCCGGCAGGATCCGTCCCGGAACCAGCCGGTCACTGGGTCGACGCTGCAACCCTCCAACGGCCCACCAAGCACGTTGCGGTCCTCGCGCTCCGTCATTTGGCGAGGTCGCGGGCACGACGCAAGGCGATCATCAGATCCTCGTCGACGTGGTCGGTGTGGGCGAGGTAGGCCCGGGCATCGAACCGCCCATTCGGGTTCTGGTGGGCGGTCGATTCGATGCGACTGGTGCCGGATGCACGCCCCCCGAGTTGGAGCCGCAAGGTCACACGTCGGCCCGACGCAGGGAAGAAGACCCCGAACTCCCGTTTGTCGGTGGCCATCGCCACGTACTGCTCCGTGACGGTGATCCTCACGCCCTTGCCCAGGCTCTCGACGGCCTTGAGCAGAGCATCGCCGACATCACGGACGCGCGACTTGTTGCCGTCGTAGAGCGCCTCGTAGGCGGCTTCGGCTTCGGGGTTCATGACGGACCGTTCACGGGTGGGCAGGTCAGTCTAGGTTCCCGTCACCTGACTCCCTGAGAGCACCATGACCGTCGCCCGCCGCATCCTCCTCGGCACGCTGGTCACGCTCCTCACCAGTTGCGGCAGCGGCCGCTCGGTCGAGGCGGCGTGCGGCGCCTGGCAGGACCTGAACGCTGCGTCCTCAATGGACTCGCCCACTGCGGCGGACGACGCTGCTGCGGCTGCCGAACGGCTGTGGCGCGCCATCCCCGAGCCGCACGTCCGGGACGCAGGCGAACTTCGTCGCGTGATGGTCGATCGCGCCGCCTATGTGGCGACGAACCCGGCCCCCCTCGAGGAAGGGCAGTTGACCGCAGAGCAGCGGGTCGGCCTGGAGGTCTCCAGCGCCATGCAGGAACCGTTGGCCGCGATCCAGCAGTTCGCCGACGACACCTGCTGAAACTCACCCGGGGACGTCCAGGACGAACATCCGCGACGTCGGGAACTCGGGAGATCCGTGCCACGGATCGTCGACGATGCCCAGGTGCGTCATGCCCAGCCGGCCGCACACGGCGACCGAGGGCTCATTGTCCGGCCACATGATTGCCCGGATCCGGCCATGGCCGTGCCGACGCGCGTGCTCGATTGCCCCTGCAGACGCCTCGGTCGCGAAGCCCTGTCCGTGTGCACTGGTCCGCAGACTCCAGCCGATCTCGACCTCGCTGGTGTCCCCGAGTTGGCGCAGGAGCACGATCCCGATGGGCTCGTCGTCACCATGGCCGTCGACCGTGATCGCCCAGATCCCGAACCCTCGCTGATCGTCACGGGTTGCCTTCCAGCCCTCCAGTCGCGCGACCGCCTCATCGAGGTCCGTCATGGGCTCGGGGGTGCTGGTCCACTTCGCCACGTCCGGGTCGCCGTAGAGCGCCAGCACGGCCGGGGCGTCGTCGCCCCGCCAGTGGCGCACGAGGAGCCGCGTCGTCCGGAAGACCTCGTCACCCAGCGACGGCCGCCTCGCCGTCACGGCAGCAGTTCCTCGGCGCGTTCCAACTCCCTGAGGTCCCAGGAACTCGGCGTGAGCAGCACCTCGTCGGCGCCGACATCGGCGGCACGCGCCAGGCCGTCGCGCAGGGCGACCCGATCATGGAAGGGGACCAAGGGGATCAACGCCTCACCCATCTCGCCGAGGAAGTTGAGATACCGGCGCAGGTACGCCTCCAGTTGTTCCCTGCCTGCCGCGGCATCGTCACCCAGCGCAAACCAGGTGCCCGTGGCCAGATGCGGCTCCGTGTGTCGCCCGGCCTGCGACCAGGCATCGCGAGCCTGCCCGAAGGCGGCCCGCAGTTCGTCCTCGCCCAGCGTGAACGAGAAGCCCAGGAGGCCGTCCGCCCACGCCGACGCGCGACGGATGGAGATCGGCCCCAAGGAGCCAGCGAGGAACCGCGGCCCTCGGTCACGGACGGGCTTGGGCTCGACGGGGCGCAGCGCAGCATCGTGCGCGTGGGTGCCGGCCCAGACCTCGCGCAGCCGAGCAACACGTTCCTCCAGCACGTCGAGCTTGCGGACGTCCCAGTCGGCACCGACGGCGAGGTAGTCCTCCTCGCGGCCGCCGA
>CBDTZE010000398.1:0-2581 GCA_965364815.1 uncultured Nitriliruptoria bacterium
CAGTGGCAGGGCAGCCAGTGGCAGGGTTCGCAGTGGCAGGGCAGCCAGTGGCAGGGCAGCCAGTGGCAGGGCAGCCAGTGGCAGGGCAACGACTGGTGAGCACGCAGCAAGTTGAACAGGCGAACCCCGGGGACTCTCTCCGGGGTTCGCTGCGTGAAGGGGGCAGGTCCGGGTCGCCGGTCGCCTACGCTCACGACCTGCATTCCGACCACCCGACTCGCCAGGGGAGGCGCCCCTCCGTGTCCACCCCCCGTGCTGTCGTGGTCTGGGTTGCGTTCGTCTCCGTCCTGGCGGGTGCGGCGCTGGCCCTCACTGGCCTGACGCTCGACGCGGACTCGGCGGATCTCGGCGTTGCCATCATCCTCACGGCGGGTGTGGCGATGGCCTCGTTGCTACCCATCCGGTATCGGATCGGCGGGTCGACACACGCGGTGACGGTCGACGAGCCCTTCCTGGTCGCCATGCTCCTGGCGTTGCCCCCCGCCTGGCCCGCCTTCCTCTTCGCTGGCGGTGTCGGACTGGCAAACAGCGCCCGGCGACGACCCGCACCGATCCCGTTCGTCCGTGTGGCGTTCAACACCGGATCGTCTGCCCTCTCGTCAGCGGTGGCCGCGGTCACGTACGTGGTGCTTGCTGGTGACGCGGCACCCATGTCTGCGCAGTCGTTGCTCGCCGCAACGGCGGCAATGGCGGCACACACCCTTGTCTCGACCGCAGCCATTGCGGAACTCTTCCGCCGCTTGCAGATCAGCACCTTGTTGGAGTCGGTGCGACAGGTCGCGGACGTGTCGCGCGTCACCTTCCCCGTGCACCTGGTCGGGGGCCTCGTTCTCGGGTGGCTTGCAACGCTTGGCGCCGGATTCGCGACGGTCGGCGTCGGTGTCGTCATGGCCAGCTTCGTCGGCTATCGCGCCGCCGTCGCCGTCCGGTTGCAGCGCGTTCGCGCCTCCAGGCTGCGCGACGTGGCGATGGCGCTGGTCGCGGCCTCGGGATCGATGGACGCCTTCGATGACGCGTTGAGCCAGATCGCAACCCTGTTCGGGGCGAAGGTCGTCGAGCTGCACCTGTTGGGGCAGGCGCCACGCTGGATCGCACGGGATGGTGGGTCGCGAGGTGCTGCGCCCGGACCGACGCGTGCCGCCGGTCACGGCCTCACGCTCGACCGCGCCACGTCGCTGGAGGCTGGCACCGATGAGGGCGGTGTCGACGGAGCGTTGGTCGCTCCGCTCCGCAACGATGATGGCCTGGTCGGGGTCCTGGTCCTGCATGCCCGCCGTGGCCTGGAGCCATGGGACGATGCCGACGGTGATGTCCTCGACGGCGTTGCGAGTGAGATCCTCGTTGCCTTGCGGAACGCCGAGTTGGTCGAGGAGATCGCGGGGGAGCGCTCACGACTGGCGGCCCAGTCCGGTCTGCTCGGTGGCATCCTCGATGCGGTCTCCGACGGCATCGCCATGATCGGCCTCGACGGCCAGGTCCTCGCCTGGAATCCCGGGATGGCCGTGGTGTCCGGCGTTGGGTCACCCGACGCCGTGGGGCTCCCCTGGCACGACGTGCTGGACGCCACCGACGAGGCCGGGAACGCGGAAGCGGTCGTTCGCGATCTCGCGGCGGCGACGGGTGGTTCGACGATTGCCCGCACGTGGCGGATCACGCCGCCGGCCGGCGATCCCCGTTTCACCCGCATCGTGCTCACGCCGGTGACGGACCCGGATCGCCCCGGCGTCGTCATCGTGGCCCGGGACGTCACGGCGGCGCGTGAGGTCGACCGTGTGAAGGCGGACTTCATCGCCACGGTCTCGCACGAACTGCGGACCCCGTTGACGCCGCTGAAGGGCTTCCTCGAACTCGCCGACCGGCGTGACATCAGCGAGGACATGCAGAAGGAGATGCGCACGTCGATGCGTCGCCAGATCGGACGGTTGGAGATCCTGGTCGACGACCTCCTCGCCATGGCTGAACTCGACCGCGACCTCGTCGACCTGAACCAGGCTGATCTCGCGTTGCAGCCGATCCTGGGCCGCCTGGCGGTCGCGTTCGCCGAGGCCGAGGCCGAGGGCCGAATGGTGGTGCAAGCCACGGACGTGCGGGTCTCCGGCGACCGCGAGGCAGTCGACCGCATCGTCACGGCGCTGGTCTCCAACGCGCTCAAGCACACCCTTGGTGAGGTCCGGATCCTGGCACGACCGGAGGGCTCAGAGGTCCTGCTCGAGGTCTCCGACGAGGGTCCGGGGATCGCCATCGGCGACCAGGAAGCCATCTTCGAGCGGTTCCACCGACTGGGCGACCACCTGCACCGCACCCAGGGGCCAGGCCTTGGCCTCCCCATCGCGCGTGCGTTGGCTCGTCGCCTTGGGGGCGACGTCGAGGTGACGTCCTCGCCCAGCACGGGGAGCACGTTCCGGCTGCGCCTGCCCGCGGCCGTCGACCCCGGGGTGCAGTCAGCCGCTGGCTAGCCTCCGGTCCTCCCCGCAAGGCCAGGAACCTCGGTGACGCACCTGCGCGTGCTCGACCTGCGTGGCGATCGTTCGGATCCCCGCGACCGCATGCCCCGCCCAAGAGTCGACCTGACGGCGGCTCG
>CBDTZE010000399.1:0-2578 GCA_965364815.1 uncultured Nitriliruptoria bacterium
CAGTCCGCTGTCGGGCGGCGGAGCCTGCGGGTCCATCCGGCGCAACGCATCGACGACCAGCGAGGCGACCGCGACGTTGCGGACCCACTTGCGATCCGCGGGGACCACGTGCCAGGGCGCCCACGCGGTCGAGGTGGCCTCGATCGCCTGCGCGTAGGTCGCCTGGAAGTCGTCCCACTTCGCGCGCACGTCGAGGTCGCCCATGTTGAACTTCCAGTGCTTCTCCGGCGTGTCGACGCGTTCCTGGAGCCGCTGGCGTTGCTCCTCCTTCGACAGGTGCAGGAAGACCTTGACGATCGTGGTGCCCTCGTCGTGCAGGAGCTTCTCGAAGGCGTTGATGTGCTCGGTCCTCGCCATCGCCACATCGCGCGGCTTGATCCCGAGGCAGGCAACGGTCACGACATCTTCGTAGTGCGACCGGTTGAAGACGCAGATCTCGCCACGGGCCGGGGCGACCTGGTGCACGCGCCAGAGGTAGTCGTGGTCGCGCTCGGTGCTGGACGGCGCCCGGAAGCCGTGGGTCGCCACGCCCTGTGGGTTGATCTTGCCGAGCACGCCGCGGATGGTCCCGTCCTTGCCGCCGGCATCCATGCCCTGCAGGACCAGCAACACACTGCGCTGGTCCTCGGCCCACAGTCGAGGCTGGAGCTCCTGCAGTTCGGCCACCAGTTCGGCCAGCCGGGCCTTGCCGGCGTCCTTGTCGGCGAGGCCGAGCTTGTCCCGCGTGTCGCGGGTGTCGAGGCCGGCGGGACCGCCGGTCGGGACGCGGAGCTGGTCAATGAGGTCCTGCACGGATTGCCTCCGGGGGCGGCGCGTGGTCTGCTGCCAACCCAAGCACGCCTCTCGCCGACCTGTCGAGCAATCCCATGGACGTCCTGCTGGCCTCCCACTCCGGCCCCGCCTACGGGGACCAGGACGACGAGCTGCTCGCGTCGGCGCTGCGTGACCTCGACCTCGTCGTCGACGTCGTTGCCTGGGACGCGCCGGACGTCGACTGGGCCGGGGCGCGCATGGTCGTGGTCCGCAGCACGTGGGACTACACCTCACGCCTCGACGAGTTCCTCGACTGGGCTCGCCGGGTGGAGGGCGCCACGACCCTGTGCAACTCCGCCGAGGTGCTGGAGTGGAACACCCACAAGGGCTACCTGGCCCAACTCGAGGAGCGCGGCGCCCCGATCGTGCCGACCGCGTTCGTCGGCCGTGGCGACCGGGTCGACCTCGCCGTGCTGTCCGCCGACCGTGGCTGGCCGGACCTGATCGTCAAGCCCGCCGTCGGCGCAGGCTCCGAGGGCCTGTTCCGCATCGCCGCCGACGAGGCCGGCCAGTCGACCCTGGATGCCCTGGTCGCCGACCACGACGTGTTGATCCAGCCGTTCGTGCCGTCGGTGGTCGCTGGGGAGTTGTCGATCGTCCTGTTCGGTGGCGTCGTCTCGCACGCGGTCCGCAAGGTGCCCGCGGCCGGCGACATCCGGGTCCAGGTCGAGTTCGGCGGCGACTACCAGGTCGTGGACGTCCCGGCCGAGGCCGGGGACCTCGCCCAGTGGGTCGTGTCCTCGACGGGCCAGGACCTGCTCTACGCGAGGGTCGACCTGTTGGCAGACGACGACGGCTCCTGGATGCTGGCCGAACTCGAAGTGACTGAACCAAGCCTCTATCTGGGCAATGTTCCCAGCGCCGCACATCGTCTTGCCGGGGTCATCGCCTCGCGCCTGTCCTGAGGACCCATCATGGCCGATCCCACATCCGTCGCTGCCGCCAAGCGCATCGCCATCACCGGGGCATCCGGGCTGCTGGGCGATGCCCTGACCGCGTCGCTGGTGGCCGACGGCCACACCGTCCTTCCCCTGGTGCGCGACCACTCGCGGGCCAGCGGGGGCGCGATCTACTGGTCGGTACGGCAACGAGCGATCGAGGCGGAGAAGCTCGAAGGTCTGGATGCCGTCGTGCACCTCGCCGGTGAACCCATCGCCTCGGGGCGCTGGAACCCCGAGGTCAAGCGTCGCATCCTCGAGTCGCGCGTCCAGGGGACGACGCTGCTGACCGAGGCCCTGGCGGGTCTGACCGACAAGCCACCGGTGCTGGTCAGCGCGTCCGCCGTGGGCTTCTACGGCGACCGGGGCAGCGAGATCCTGACGGAGGGATCGGCCGCGGGATCCGGCTTCCTGCCGGACCTCGTGATCGCCTGGGAAGCCGCCGCCGAGCCCGCCCGGGCCGCCGGGATACGCGTCGTGCATCCGCGGACCGGCATCGTCCTGACCGCGAAGGGCGGGGCGCTCAAGAAGATGCTGCTGCCGTTCAAGTTGGGGGTCGGGGGCCGGATCGGCTCCGGCCAGCAGTACATGTCCTGGATCTCACTGCAGGACTGGGTCGGCGGCGTCCGTCATCTCATCGACGGTGACCTGGACGGCCCGGTCAACCTCACCGGACCCAACCCGGTCGACAACATCCACTTCACCAAGGCGCTCGGCGATGTCCTGGGTCGGCCCACGGTGTTCCCCGTGCCGGCGTTCGCGATCAAGGCCGCGCTGGGCGAGATGGGCGAACGACTCACCCTCGACAGCCAGAACATCGTCCCCGC
>CBDTZE010000400.1:0-2577 GCA_965364815.1 uncultured Nitriliruptoria bacterium
GATGCCAGTGTAGGGGGTACCTGCCCGTTCGCGGCCTGTCTTCGTTCGGATGGGTCAACGGATCGAGGGTGGCGCGATCGGTCCACCCAGATCGCGTGCGAGGCCCCCGGGGTCAGCCGCGTCGGTGGCCGACGATGAGGGCGAAGTCCTCGGCGTTGAGGCTCGCTCCCCCGACCAGGGCGCCGTCGATGTCGGGCTGGCCCATGAGCTCACGGACATTGCCCGGCTTGACCGACCCGCCGTACTGGATGCGCGTGGCCTCCGCGAACTCGTCCCCGTGCAGGGCGGCGAGCTCGTCGCGGACGGCGCGGCACATGTCCTGCGCGTCCTGGCTGGAGGCAGTCTTCCCGGTGCCGATGGCCCAGACGGGTTCGTAGGCGACGACGAGTCCTTCGAGGTCGGCATCCGTGAGGCCGTCGAGCGAGCCGCGGAGTTGGCCGACCACGACCTCGACGGCGTTCCCCGCCTCGCGCTGGTCCAGGGTCTCCCCCACGCACAGAATCGGCGTCATGTCCGCCTTGAGCACCGCCTTGAGCTTGGCGTTCACCACGGCGTCGGACTCGGCGAACAGCGCGCGGCGCTCCGAGTGACCACAGATGACGTAGGCGACGTCGAGTCGCGCGAGCATCGGGGCCGAGACCTCGCCGGTGTAGGCGCCGTCGTCCTCGGCGTGGCAGTTCTGCGCCGCCACGGACATGGGGAGCTTGTCGGACTGGATCAGCGTCTGGACGCTGCGCAGGGCGATGAAGGACGGGGCGACGACCACGTCCTGGCCCTCGTAGTCCTGCTCGTCAAGGTGGTACGCCAACTTCTGGACCAACTGGATGGCCTCGAGGTGGTCCTTGTGCATCTTCCAGTTGCCGGCGATGATCGGCTCGCGCTCGGACACGGTGGTTCCTTCTGAGGTCGGGGTCGTTCGTGGGCATGCGGGAAGCGCCCCGCTGGTCACTGATGCCGTGCAGGTGCTGCCGGGTCAGACGACCTGGCGCTGCTCAGCGAAGTAGCAGGCGCTGGGGTGGTTGCCCGCAGCAGACCCGTCGGCAAGCGTCGGGTCATCGGTGTGGCAGCGCTCCTGCACCTTGAAGCAGCGGGTGGAGAAGTTGCAGCCATCCGGCGGATTGGACGGGGACGGCAGGTCGCCCTGCAGCAGGATCCGGTCGCGGGACTTGCTGACGGTCGGGTCCGGGATCGGCACGGCCGACAACAGCGCCTGCGTGTACGGGTGCGTGGGGAGCTCGTAGATGTCCTTCTCATCGCCGACCTCGACGATGCGGCCGAGGTACATCACGGCCACGCGGTCGGAGATGTGCCGAACCACAGACAGGTCGTGAGCGATGAAGATGTACGACAGGCCGAACTCGTCCTGGATGTCCTCGAGCAGGTTGATGACCTGCGCCTGCACGGACACGTCCAGTGCGGAGACTGGCTCGTCGCAGACGATGACCTTGGGCTTCAGGGCCAGTGCGCGAGCGATGCCGATGCGTTGACGCTGACCACCGGAGAACTGGTGGGGGTAGCGGTTGACGTGGTCAGCGTTCAAGCCGACGCGCTCCAACAGGTCCCCGACCGCGGCGTGCCGCTTGTCCTTGGGGACCGTGCCGTGGATCGCGTAGGCCTCGGAGACGATGTCGCCGACCGTCCGTCGCGGATTCAGGGAGGCGTACGGGTCCTGAAAGATCATCTGGATCTCACGACGCGCGCGACGCATGTCTCCCTTGTCCAACTTGAACAGGTCCTGGCCGTCGAAGATGGCCTCGCCGGCCGTCGGTTCCAGGAGGCGCATCAGCGTCCGGGCAACCGTGGACTTGCCGCAGCCGGACTCGCCGACCAGGCCAAGCGTCTCGCCGCGTCGGAGCGTCAGGTCGACGCCGTCGACGGCCTTGACCGTGCCGACCTGGCGCTTGAGTACCACGCCGGACATGATGGGGAAGTGCTTCTTGAGGCCGCGGACCTCGAGGATGTTGTCAACCATGTGCGACGACCTCCTGGATGCGGTGGCAGGCGGAGCGGCGGCCCTCGCCGATGCCCTCGACCCGGGTCGACGGGGGCTCCTCGACGCTGCACTTGTCGATGACGAAGTCGCACCGCGGGTGGAACGAACAACCCGACGGGATGCGGAGCAGGTCGGGAGGCGAACCCTGGATGGGCTCGAGCCGCTGTCCCTTGGCGTCGGCGCGCGGGATCGAGTGCATCAGCCCACGCGTGTACGGGTGGGCCGGCGTGCCGAAGACGTCCTCCAACCGGCCTTCCTCGACGATCCGTCCCGCGTACATGACGGCAACGCGGTCGGCGACCTCGGCCACGACACCGAGGTCGTGGGTGATGAGCATCATGCCCATGCCGGTCTCCGTCTGGAGTTCGGCAAGCAGTTCCATGATCTGCGCCTGGACGGTCACGTCGAGGGCCGTCGTTGGCTCGTCGGCGATCAGCACGTCCGGGTCGAGGGCCAGGGCCATCGCGATCATGGCGCGCTGGCGCATGCCGCCGGAGAACTCGTGCGGGTAGTTGTCGAACCTGGCCGCTGCATCGGGGATGCGGACGCGGTCCAGCAGTTCGACGGACAGCTTGCGGGCCTCG
>CBDTZE010000401.1:0-2576 GCA_965364815.1 uncultured Nitriliruptoria bacterium
GCCCCACGAGGCGAACTTCGCGTCCCCATCAGGCGAACTTCGTGGGGGAGAGGGGGAGAGCTAGAGGAGGAAGAGGGGGACTGCGACGAGGGCGGCCCAGGTGAGCTCGGCGAGGCCGGTCTGTTGCAGGACCGGGATCAGGGCGGGTCCGGAGGCGGTACTGCGGACGATGCGGACGGCCGGGATCGCCACCACCAGGAAGCCCAGCCCAGCCAGGGTCCACCAGGTCGATGCCACGGCGACCGCGACGACCGCGAACGCGGCGGCCAGAACCAGCAGGAGGTAGAGCGACCGCGTGCGTTCCTCCCCGAGGCGTACGGCGAGGGTGCGTTTGTCGGCCAAGGTGTCGGTCGGGATGTCTCGCAGGTTGTTCACGACCAGGATCGCGCAGGCCAGGGCGCCGACGCCGACGCCGGCGTACAGCGCCGCCCACTCCCACGTCTCGGTCTGCACGTACGTCGTGCCGATTACCGCGACCAGGCCGAAGAACACGAAGACCATCACCTCACCGAGGCCGAGGTAGCCGTAGGGCTTGTCGCCGCCGGTGTAGAACCAGGCGGCGGCAACACACACCGCGCCCACGGCCACCAGCCACCAGGCCGTCGTGGCGGCCAGCACGATCCCGGCCACCCCTGCCACGCCGAAGGACAGGAAGGCCGCGCGCTTCACGGCACTGGCCGAAGCGGCGCCGGATCCGACGAGCCGCATCGGGCCGACCCGATCGTCGTCGGTGCCGCGCACGCCGTCGGAGTAGTCGTTGGCGTAGTTCACCGCCACCTGCAGCGCCAGACTCACCACCAGGGCGAGCAGCGCCTTCCACACGACCAGGCCGTCGGCGTACGCCGCGACACCGGTGCCGACGAGCACGGGCGCGACGGCTGCGGGGAGGGTCCGGAGACGAGCGCCGGCGATCCATTCTGTTCGGGTGGCCACGAGAGTCGATTCAAGCAGTACGCCGCTCCCCAGTAAGTTCTCGGGCATGCCTTCCCGAGACGACGCCGCGCGCAACAGCGTTCAGCCGGTGGGTACGCCGCAGCAGGTGGTGGCCATGCTGCGCGACTGGTTGGCTGGCCCCCAGGGCCGGCCACTGGTCGTCTCGACCTCCGGCTCCACCGGGCAACCGAAGCAGGTCGTGCTGACCCGTGAAGCCGTGCTGGCTTCGGTCGAGGCCACGGCGGAGCGACTGGGGGAGACCGGTCGTTGGGTGTTGGCGGTGCCGCCGACGTACATCGCGGGCATCCAGGTGATCGTGCGATCGCTGGTCGCCGGGCACGATCCCGTCCTCGGCGCGGACGCTTGGCCGACGGGCGAAGGGAACGCAGCCCCCTGGTTCTGTTCGCTGGTCCCGACCCAGCTCGGGAGGATGCTCGCCGACCCGGCCAGCGCAACGGCCCTGGCTCGGGCCCACACCATTTTGCTTGGAGGGGGCCCGATAGATCCGAGCCTGCGGGTGCGGGCCGCCGAGGCGGGGGTCAACGTGGTGGCGACGTACGGCTCGGCCGAGACCGCTGGCGGATGCGTCTACAACGGTCGTCCACTGTCCGGCGTCCGACTCGACATCGCACCGGACGGACGGATCCGGATCGGTGGGCCCACCCTGTTCGAGGGCTACCTCGACGACCCGGCTCTCACCTCCGAGGCGCTGCACGACGGGTGGTTCCACACCTCCGATCTCGGTCAACTCCAGGACGGCCAGCTGCAGGTCCTGGGTCGGACCGATGACGTCGTCGTCACCGGTGGTCTCAACGTGCCGGGCCCCGCGGTCGCGCTACGGCTACGCGAACACGGAGCGGTCAACGATGCCGAAGTGGTCGGCGTACCCGACGACGAGTGGGGCAACCGACTGGTCGCCATCATCGAGGGGGAGCTCGACCTGCCTGCCGCCCGCGACTGGGTCGCTCAAGCGCACCCGCGCTCCTGGGCGCCGCGACAGGTTGTCACGGTCGATGCCCTGCCTCGCTTGGACAACGGGAAACCCGACCGCGTAGCCCTGCGGGCTCTGGCGCAGGAGGCACGATGACCGAGTTTCGGGTCTTCGCGATCCCGTTGCGGACCAGGTTCCGCGGGATCACGGTCCGCGAAGGAGTCCTCTTGCGCGGCGAGCACGGTTGGGGGGAGTGGAGCCCCTTCTTGGAGTACGACGCAGCCGTTGCCGAACCGTGGCTGCGCTGTGCAGAGGAAGCCGCGGCCGGTGACTGGCCGGCCCCGCTGCGCGAATCCATCCCGGTCAACGTGACCGTCCCCGCCGTCGACCCCGAGACCGCCCACGGCATCGTCACTCGCGGCGGCTGCACGACCGCCAAGGTCAAGGTCGCCGAGCCCGGCCAGTCGTTGGCCGACGACGAGGCACGGTTGGAGGCGGTCCGCGATGCTCTCGGCCCGGATGGGTCCGTGCGGGTGGACGCCAACGGGGGCTGGGATGTCGACACCGCCATCGACTCCATCATTGCGCTGGATCGGGCCGCTGGTGGGCTCGAGTACGCCGAGCAACCCTGCGCCGCCGTCGAGGATCTGGCTCGGGGACGCCGCCGCGTCGACGTACCCATCGCCGCCGACGAGTCGATCCGTCGGGCGGC